>CAZZMK010000379.1:0-2854 GCA_964655185.1 uncultured Nitrospirales bacterium
AATATTTTTATTGGGATTTTTTTTTTTTTTCTTTTTTCTCATCACTAAATCCTAAAATTTTAACTATTCAATTTTTTGTTGATATTTTAAAATTAAGTACTTTGACCTTTCATTATTTTGCTTTTCCATTATCACTACAGAATTAGGAACGCTCAACCCAAACCTTTCAGAATACCAACCTTGTGATAAATCTTTTACTCCTTTAACCAAACTTACACAAGTATTACCATATACCAGTAGTTTTACCCTAATTCCATAGCCAGTTGCTATTATACAACTATCCTGAGCCTCAACATCTACATTTGGATGAAAATGAATGAAGTTAAAAACTGAGTAACTCTTGGGTAAGCAAAATACCTCATCACTTACTTTCATATATGGGTAATTAAATTCTATAATTCTTCTATGTTTTTCTCCTGTATAGAAATGGTATGTAGCAATAAATTTGAATGTATCATCCTCAAATCTTGCTTCCTCAACTAAACATCTACCCCTTCTTGCAACTCTAAACACACCCCATCCCTCTAACTGCTCAACACCCTCAATCCAGACTGTATTATGTGCTCGGGTACTCCGTTGGAAACTTCTATACAAACTTCCAGCATAACCATTTATTCCGGAATCTACGATAAATCTTTTCCCTTCTATCAGCATTTCATAACTAAGTTGGTCACAATGCGCATGAGCAAGTTGATAATCAGGTCCTGGCTTACCAGCCCTTACCACTAATTCTATATTTCGTTCTCCTTTACTACCATACCTAAACAAATAATAGCCAGAATCGGCGAGTTTAACTAAATTTGCTTCTGACCCATTATCTTTAATTTTTATGTTGGTTAATTTGCCCGCAACGTAAGAGACTTCGTTCCAACTTGGCAGATGGTAATAAACACTATCCCCAAACAATGGATAGTTCCCATCAGATAAGGTTATATCCTTTGCAAACCTAAGCATCCTTTCAATAGCATTCTCCAAAAACTCCGGGACAGGTTCTAAAACTGCAGTAAGCCATAGTAGGTCAATCAATACATGGAAATGATACATTGGCACTCGCTCATAATGTCCACCATCTTCCAATATCTGCTCTCTCAATTCTTTTTCAAGCATCTCTAATACTTTGTCCTTGATTTCGAGAGAAAATAATTCCGCACCAACTAATAGCCCACACAAATTTTGAATTAGATGATTCCCCAAAAGGTGAAATTCGAGAGACTTTAGGAGATAGCGTATCTGTAGAAAGACTGATTCTAAAATTTGTGATTCGTTCCAGTTCCATATTGCACATGCAGATAATATATACCTTATCCTATATGAAGTAGGATAAGGGTCCCAAGAAATAGGCTTTCCTGGAGGATTAGAGTTTATCCATTCCAGAACACAATTTTTAGCGAGCCTTTCAATATCCTCATTACCACTACTTAGGTAAAAAAGGCACAATTTCCATAAGAATTCAAACGAATGTAATCCGTACCTCGCAAGAGGTGAAATGCCATCTTCTACCCCCATTAAAAAACGACTCAAGGGGTATTTTTCACCTGCATATTCAACCTCTCCATTAATTATCCTGTCTACCTCAGATTGATTCCAATATGAAGTTTCAGCCCAAATCTTTGCAAAACTACGCAACTTTTCTTTTTTTTCAGCATCTATAGTAATCCCAGAAGGTACCTTACACGAAAACCACCAAGAAACGGGTAACAATTTTCTCACACGATAATACAAATACCAACCAAGTTGAGACTTTCGGTAATGCCTCAATGTATGGAACATCTTAAATATTTTTTCGAAATTGTCAGCCATACCATGAACAAATAAAAATTTATAACATGTTATAATAATCCATCGTCATTTCTGTTTTCACAAATCTAACAAAACTGAGGAAGGATTTTTTTGTGAATATATGGGTAGTCATAGGTACGCGTCCCGAGGCGATAAAAATGGCACCCGTAATTAAGGCTCTTCAAAAAGAAGGGGTTGATGTTACTGTCTGCCTTACGGGACAGCACAGAGAATTATTGGACCAGGTCATAAAAGCATTCTCATTACCTGTCCACCATGACCTGAATATTATGAAACCAGGTCAGAAACTTGAAGATATAACTTCCCGAGTATTAACAAGTCTATCCCCACTATTGTCCGAGAATAAAATAGATGCGGTTCTTGTTCACGGAGATACTACTACTACGCTTGCTTCTGCACTTTCTGCATACTATTACAAAATTCCAATAGGGCATGTTGAAGCAGGTTTACGCACATACGATAAATACCATCCATTTCCGGAGGAAATTAACCGCAGATTAGTAGACGCAATAGCAGATTTCCTATATGCACCTACCCCTCGAGCAAAAAGCAATTTGCTTTCAGAACATATAGAAGAGGAGAAAATTCTTGTCACCGGTAATACAGGTATTGATGCCCTTCTCTTTATAGCGGATATGGATTACAAGTTTGAAGATGACCATTTAGAATCACTTGGGAAACACAGAAGATTGATAGTGTTGACCGCACATAGGAGAGAAAGTTTTGGCGGACCGATGGATGAAATCTTCAAGGCAGTAGCAGACCTTGTAGAAAAAAATAAGGATATTGAAGTACTAATACCTATACATCCTAATCCAAATGTAATAACCTCTGCTAAAAAGTTTTTGACAAACTCCGACCGAATATACATTACTTCTCCTCTTGAGTATATTCCATTTGTGCATGTAATGAAGAAAAGTTATCTAATATTAACCGATTCAGGTGGAATACAGGAAGAAGCACCTTCGCTCGGCAAACCCGTATTAGTACTCAGAGATACAACAGAAAGACCCGAGGCAATTGAAGCAGGAACTGCTATTTTAGTAGGACCACA
>CAZZMK010000380.1:0-3541 GCA_964655185.1 uncultured Nitrospirales bacterium
CCCGCTATGGTAGGGAGCACAGATGAACTTGATGCACACGCCACTGCAAAGGTCAGTGCAGAAACTATTAGAAATTCGAAATAAGTAAGGAAAACAGACCAAAGCAAAAGCGTAGGGAGTATTCTCTGCTTAATATATAATGCCACAAAGAAAAGACCTCCCATTAAGCACAGATTCATAATTATAATAAGTTGAGCACCCAAAAACTTTCCTAATAGGTATTGAAATCTTCTTACGGGTTTCGAAAGTACAGTATAAATTAATCTATTCTCTACCTCCCCGGGGACAACAGATGCTGAAATAAATATTGCTATTAACACCCCGAAGATAGATATGGTAGTAACGCATATATCTTTTATGAGTTTTAGGTCCATATCAGTGGTGACATCACCTACTGTGGTTTGATTCAAGAATGAGGTCATGAATGTCGCGCCGAATATAACCAGCAAACTCAATATTAGAAAGCCAACTAATGTTTTTCTCCTTAAGCCCTCTCTCCATGTATATACTGCGATTACCCAGGGACCTTTGATAAATTCTATGATGCTATTCATTTTTAGATCTCCGTTCTAACTCGGCTGAAGTTATTACTCTCACAAAGAGTTCTTCTAAACTTTCGCGTCTTGGAGTTATACTAACCAAAGATAATCCAACTGAGCGTCCCAATTCTATAACATCATATATATCTTCATCCGTTTTGGCCTTCAAAAACACCTTGGAATCTATATGGTCATATATTTCTCCACCTTTATCAGCAATTATCTTCAATTTCTCATCCGTAGCGCCAGTAAATTCTATAATCCTATCTTTAATTTCAAGCAGATCATCTAATGTTCCTGAAACCCTCAAAATACCATCAAATAATATCCCTACTCTATTTGATATCATTTCTACTTCAAGAAGTTCATGGCTTGAAATAAGAAGAGTTTTTCCCTCGTCTCTCAAACGAGCAAGTATATCTCTAATTTCTTTTCTTGCTATCGGGTCTAAACCTGTAGTTGGTTCATCTAAAATTAATATTTTAGGGTCTCCTATAAGTGCTTGAGCCATGCCAATTCTCTGACGCATTCCTTTTGAATACCCCTTGAATAACCTTTTCCTAGCATGGCTCATACCTACAATATCGAGCACATAATCTACCCGTTTTTTGAGTTCTTTTCCTGTCAACCCGTAGAGTTGTCCATAGAAGTAAAGTATTTCTTCACCTCTCAAGAAATCAGGATAGTATGCACCTTCAGGGAGATAGCCTATGTTCTTTTTAACAGCAGGCGAGTAAATATCTGAAGACCCCAATATAGATATCTCACCATATGTTGGGAATATCAAGCCCAAAAGAAGTTTTATAGTTGTAGTTTTCCCGGAACCATTAGGGCCCAAATATCCATAAATTTCTGCGGGATAAATTTCCAAATCTAAATCAACGAGAGCCCTAACCTCTTCCCCTCTGAACCCAGTTTCATAAATTTTGGTAAGTTTCGTCGTCTTGATAATTGGTCCTTGTACAGAATTCATAGTTAAACATACCTTATTATCTAGATAATAAAAGCAAAAGAATTATAGTGCTCACTTAGTGTGGTGAGGATAATACTTTAATGTGGTAAAATGATACTTAACTTTTGCTCTCCTTTTCAAAATATTGATTTTACGATTTGTTTATAGAATCAAAATAACTTCCAAGTTCATTTATCTCTGGCAGGTTATAATCCCATATCTTTAACACCTTACCATCCCTAATGTGAATTAATCTGGGGGGCTCTTTATCTATCAACGAAAGAAAGAAGAGAGGTTTATTACCTAAAGAATATATTGGAAACTCGGGCTTTACTTTCGAGATAAAATCTTCTCTTTCTTCTGATGTTTCTTCTAAACATAATGCAATCAAGGATGGAAAACTTTCGATTAATAAGTAATTATTTAATTTAGATGCCTCTTCAATGCAATGTTCGCACCCAAAACTTAACAGAGCAATGAGGTATTCACCTTTACTAAAGTCATAAGTTTTGCCATCTATCTCAAACTTCATATGGAGTAGTGAATCAAATGGGGATAAATTTTGCTTAGATTGTGCGGAAGTCTCTATTTTTAATTTTGAATATCCCATAAAAAAAGCAGAAATTAAAACTATCAGAAGAACTACCAGTTTTAAATTGGTGAAATAAAAATTAGTATTAGAAGTTCCCATTTTTTTTACCCCTGTGAGACATATGAGCGTTAATGCAATTAAAATGAAATTCTTACCCAAAGATGGACCGGGTCCCATTTCTATTTTGCCGAAACATCCACAATCTTGCAGGTTGTGAAACAGCCAGCCATAAAGGATCAAGCCGGAGAAAAAAATAAGGAGTAAAAAAACAAAAGTATGGAGTGTTTTTCTATACTTAATTCCAAAAGTAAGCATCACGGCAAGGGAAAGTTCTAAAAGAACTACGCCTAATGCAATCCATGGTAAGATAGACTTCTCCCCTATTATTCCATACGAGTAAATCTGTACAGTAAATTTATTAATCTCAATCAATTTTGAGTATCCACTTACAAAAAATACTATACCCAGAAAAATTTCAACACCCCTCAACATTTGTGATGTTTTTAGTTTCTCCATAATGTAATATCCATAAACTTTACTTAAAAACGCATAGAATCTTCATTGTGTATTACTAACAAACGAATCGAGGTTGGGTTGTTCATGACTATCTTTTCTCACTGGATTCGAAGAGAGGTATTGGTACAAGGTGTCTCCTAAACCAAAACCGACATAAGTCAACATCAACGGGAAAAGTACTATAGAAATAGATGTAGTAATGGCGTAATGAATAACTGCAAGTGCAAAAGCGGTAATAGCAAGCGTGATAAAAGCAGGTTTAGGAGAGAAAATGAAATATTTTAACTTATCTTTAGGGTATCTAACTGAACTTACCATTAATAGTGCAAGAATTACTGCAAAAGGAGCAAGAGCATAATATGCAAGTGGTCCCAGTTGATGAGTTTCTAATCTCGGCTCAAAATGGTCTAAGAAGAGCACAAAAGAAGCAAGGGTTCCTCCTGCAGCAGGTGAAGGTAAACCTCTAAAACTATCCCTAAACTCCGCTTCGTAGGTGTTAAATCTTGCAAGTCTCAAAGCGGCACAAATAATATAAGTAATAGCCATATATGACCCGGATTTTCCTATAATCGATTCTGCCCGCGGAGATATATTCAGATGAAATCCTTCGGGAAGGTAAAGCATAAAAACTAAAACCCCAGGAGCAACTCCAAAAGTCACCAAATCACTTAAACTATCATATTGCTTTCCAAATTCTGAAACACTATTGGTAAGTTTGGCTATAGTGCCGTCAAGTGCATCGAATATTATTGCAAGCAGGATAAAATAAGATGCCTTATCAAATTCCGAGCCAATACTTGCAAATATACTTGCTATCCCAAGGTATAGGCTTATCGTAGTAAATATACTTTCAATTACATTTACAGGGGTACGCTTTTTTACTTTAGGGTCAGTTTTAATTTTCTTTTTTTTTCTCGCTAATAAATCTTTCATAGGAACCTT
>CAZZMK010000381.1:0-4842 GCA_964655185.1 uncultured Nitrospirales bacterium
CAGCAGACATTAATCTTAGAGGTATCTCCGCCACTGCTATTGGCAAAAATTGCACAATATGGCTTGCTTTTGATAACACAAAAGATGCTAATAAAGCGTTTAAACTTATAAAAACCGCTCTTAGCAAAAAATAGATTTAACATATAGAACTCTGTTCCTTTGTCATCTCGAAGTAGTGGAGGAGTGTTTTCGCAAAATGAAAAAAAAGAATACCGAGAAGTTTCAAGATACATTCCTAATAAAAAACTCCGGAATAGCAACTAAATCAGTTCACGCCGGAGAAGATCGCTCTAGATATGCCGATTCGATTACTACTCCAATCGTACAAACAAGCACTTATGTATTTAAGAATTCAAAAGATATTGAAGACTACACTAAGCACGGTAAAGCAAGATTTGAATATGGTAGGTATGGTAACCCTACCGAATTAGTAGCAGAAAGAAGATTAGCCGCATTGGAAGGAGCTGAAGATTGTTTGGTATTTGGCTCCGGAATGAGTGCTATAACTACTACAATTTTGGCTCTTGTCAAAAGTAATGACCACATTGTAATTACAGACGATGCATACAAAAAAACACTTGAATTTTGCAGTTCATATCTGCAAAGGTTTGGAGTAGAATGCACCATAGTACCTTTCGGTGATTACGACGCCCTGGACAAGGCTGTAAAGCCAAATACAAGATTTATCTTCTCGGAGTCTCCAACCAATCCATACTTAAATATATTTGACTTAGTCAAGTTAAGAGAAATAGCAAAAAAACATGGCGTATTAACTCTTATTGATTCCACCTTTGCCACTCCTTACAACCAAAAACCTCTTGAGTTCGGCGTTGACCTCGTCTTACACAGTTGTACAAAGTACTTAGCAGGACATAACGATATATTAGCAGGTGCAGTGTTGGGAAAAAGCGAATTAGTAGAAGAAGTTAGAAAACTTCACAAAGCTATGGGAGGGGTAATTGACCCACACTGCTGTTATCTACTTCTCAGAGGTCTCAAAACCTTTCCTCTAAGAATAGAGAGACAAAACCAGACCGCAATGAAGGTAGCAAGATTTTTAGAAAGCCACCCTCAAATTAAAAGGGTGTACTATCCCGGCTTAGAAAGTCATCCACACCATAAAATAGCAAAAGAACAAATGAAAGGATTTGGGGGAGTTGTTACATTCGAAATCAAAGGCACGTTAAAGACTGCAAAGAAATTTTTGGATTCATTAAAACTATGCTACATTGCTCCAAGTTTGGGTGGTGTAGAAACACTTATCACACATCCAGCATTAGTAAGTTACTATGACTACTCGAGAAAAGAAAGATACGCACTTGGAATAACCGATACATTATTTAGATTAGCAGTAGGAATAGAAGACCCTGAAGATATCATCGCAGACATCGACCAGGCTCTAAAGAAGAGCGTGAAAAAATAATACAACTTTTCTTTCTAATTATGGAGAAGGATTATTCGGGAGAGCGGAAGAGGGAGGAGATTCTATACCTTCAAGTAATTGCTCCTGAGGAGCAGGTTGAACATGCATCATATGTTGAGGAGCCACTGTCTTTCGAGTTAAACTACCTCCTTCCTTAGCAGGCCCTAACCTCGCATCAGTAATAATGTAAAAAAACTTAACACCTTTGCCTTTCTGCAAATTCAACACACCGTTTATCAACACAGGTTCCCTATATAAATCCGCCGTCTCATTTTCAGCCATCTGAACTACAATAACATCTCTCATCGGGGGTGCCTGACAAAAATAACACTCAATTGGTAAAGGTAGAAGTAAAAATTCCTTCATTTTTCTAAATTGATTCAGAGGAACCATAAAGCCGACTATATGAATCCTCTGACGGTCAAGTTTTAATAATTCTTCATCGAAAGTAGGTCCCGTTCTCATATTCCCTTTGGTCTTCTGAAGTAATTTCCACGAGACTAAATCTATCCCTTTGCTCTTACGGTCTCTTTCTATCATCATTCTGTATCTTTCCATTCTCTCCGCAAGACTACTTCTATAGAAAAAGTTATTTAGGAGGGCAACAATGGAAATTACAAATACAACTCCTGTGAATATAGTAAGGTCTCTTTTAGTACGTGCTCGCATATAGGTATCCTATAAAGCCTAAAATTACAACTCTGCAAGGTCTCTTGCTATGTTTCTCTTATATGCCTGCCAAGCAGGTATTATACCTGCCAACACTCCTACTACTGCAACTGTAGCAAAAGATGTTATATGCTCAGGAGTTAACGTAAAAGCAGTAACACTCAAACCATATTTCTGAACAAGGTACATTCCAATCAGTTTAGATACTAAACCCCCTATTAAATAACCTACCACAATCCCTAATGTGGTAACCCAAAACGCCTCTATCAGCACTGAGCCAAATATCTCTACTCTGGATGCTCCCAGGGCTCTCATAATAGCAAGGTCTCTCCGTCTTTGGAGAATAGCAAGATATAATCCAATCATTATCGACAGCGCAGAAACAACCACCACAAGGTAACCAATAGAAAGTAAGACTGTCTTGGCGGTACCTAAAAATTGCTCAAATAATTTAGAAATTTCCTCTACTGGAGTAGCAGCCATTGCCACAGTGGATTCTCTAATCATTTCCCTGTATTGAAATCTTAAAGCAGGACTTTGAAGTTGAACAAGAACCGCAGTAACCATAGACCTCGGGTTTTTCCCCCATTCTTGATACCTGATATCACCTTCATCTTCTTCACTATGCTTTTCTGACTCTTCCTCGTGATGAGCATGTATATCCCAAACGGACTCAATGGATGTAAAAATTGCCCTATCAAACGGAGAATCAGATGGTTTGAATATACCCACAACTACATATGGATGTTGTTCGTGGTCATGACCGCCGAGAACTTCAGGAAGTCTCACAAACCCATGACTACTTATAAAAGTATCTCCTATTTCCAGACCCGTTTCTCCTGCTACTAAAGAGCCCAAAACAGCCTCAAATGGCTTTTCAAATATCCTCCCCTTTTCAATTTGGAATGGATGCCTTTCCTCTCCTGTAATTGGGCTTATCCATTTATGCTCAAACAATGCAGGGTCAGTACCTACAATCCTGAATCCCTGATAATTATCACCCAACGCAATAGGATATGCTGACTGAACATACTCTTTGTCATTTTTAATTTGCTCATAAACTTCCCAGGGAATATTTCCCGTTGGATTATCCATAAAGTAAACACTACTCAAAACAAGTTGAAGGGGACTACCTTTTGCACCAACTACAAGGTCAAAAGCCTGCCCCTCTTCCTCAAATCTCTTCCTTGTTTCCTCGCGAAGGGTCAATACCGAACTAATCAGGGCAACTGCTAATGCTACTGAAAGTATAGTCAATACAGTCGTAAACTTCCGGTTCCACAAATATCCCCAGGCTATTCCCCAAAGAGTCATCTCTTTACTCTTCCTCCTTAACTAAGTTAGAACAATTATAAATTATAGGAAATCTATCCGCAATACTTTTGTCGTGTGTGACAAGCAAAAGCGTAACACCGTGTTCATCAGACAACTCCAATAGCAGTTCTAACACTTTGTTGGCTGTTTTAGGGTCTAAACTACCTGTAGGCTCATCTGCCACAATTATCTTTTGTTTATTTGCAACCGCTCGAGCAATTGCAACTCTCTGTTGCTCTCCTACACTAAGTTGAGACGGCTTATTACTAAGTTTATTTCCTAAGCCAACTCTTTCCAATAAAGATTTTGCCGTCTTATTCCAAATAGAAGATGGCACAGTTGAACTAAATCGCATTCCAATAACGACATTTTGAAGAGCCGAAAAAGGAGGCAATAAATTAAATGTCTGAAAAATAAAACCTATATTTTCCCCCCTGAAATGGTCTAACTGACTCTCAGACAATTTAGTAATATCTACACCATTTACAATTACAGTTCCCCTATCAGGTCTTAAAAGTCCTGAGATGATATTCAATAGAGTACTTTTTCCACACCCACTTGGACCCCACAATGCAACTTTACTTTTTGGCTCCGCATAAAATTTTTCACAATAAAAACTCGTTTTAGGTCCTAACTTTAGAAAACAATCCTCTACCTTAATCATCCAATAAACTCCTATCTTTTCAATATAACGAAAATTTAATCACGATGTAATACATTTTAATACCAACTTCGTTTAACTAATCCTATAATTCTGATAAAATAAACATAAACGGAGCCTATTAATAAGAAGGTAATTATATATGAAATCGTGCTTTATACACACCTTAATAATTCTCATCTTAGCCATTCCCACACTTACAGACGAGGGCTCTGAAAAAGAAATTTCAAAAGAATTTATAATGACTCTCAAAGATAATATAACCCATGATAACTCAATATCACCTGAAGTCAAGGATAATGCATTAAAAATTCTCGATGAAGCATTAAAAAACTTAGATGTGGTAGAACAGTTTACTTCAAAATTGGAGAATATGAAGAAAGAAATTTCCTCCGCTAATGATGAAATTAATGCTAATACAACCTATATATCTACAATAGAGGAACAGACTCAATTATCAGAGTTAAAAGATACATCACTTACCCAACTTGTTCAAAGCTTAATAAATCTCGAAGCGGAGAGAAAACAAATTGAGAAAAAATACGAAGAATTACTGATCAAACTAAACAATCGTGATGAAGAACTAAAAAAATTAATTCAAAGAGCCGCCGAATTAAAAAAAAGCATAAGTGAAATACAGATTCCCTCTTCTTCCCAATCAGAAGAAACTTTTTCCCCGCCTATAATTAAAGAAGTAAAAAGAGTACTTAATATTGCCAATTTAATGAGCCTTCAAAAGGAATTAGACTATATAAACTACAATATCGAAAATTAC
>CAZZMK010000382.1:0-3440 GCA_964655185.1 uncultured Nitrospirales bacterium
TTATTTTAATATAGTTACAACTAAGTTCAATAATCAAATTGTATTGACCAAAGTTAGAGTAAGGAGGTATTGCAATGAAAAAGTTTTATGTGATGTTATTTTTCGTTATAGCCATAGTTCTTGTTTCAAATTTTGCCGTGGCACAAGGATTGTTTACCCCATCATTGCCAAGCGGCCTTAAGGTGTATCCGCCAGACAGATACTTTTATGTTATTCCACGTATAGTTCCTGCTGACAAGGAAACTACTGTGAAGATAATTTCGAGATTTGAACCCTTTCCAAAGCCTCTTCACACTTATAAGATGACCTATACTCCTGTAGGTAGATATGCAGAGAAGACAAATTGGGTAAAACCCATTGCAGAAGAGATAATTCCCGAAAACAATACTTTTACCATAACTAAGTTTTTTGAGTATGAACAAGAACACACTATAAAGTTAGAAGAAATAACACCTGATAATAAGGTTAAAGAGATAGGAGTATTCCATTTATATTCATTAAAACCTGATTTGTTTGAACTTCGCCCATATAAGGGTGATTTTCACATGCATAGTTTTCGGTCTGATGGTAGAGAATCTCCTGGGTATGTGGCGGGAGCATGTCGAAGGGTTGGATTAGATTTTATGGGCCTTTCAGACCATAGAAATTATATGGGCTCTTTAGAAGCAATTAAAACTTTTGAAGGTTTGCCTATTGATTTAAGACTTTATCCTTCTGAGGAAGTACATCCCCCGGATAATCCTGTGCACTTTATAAGTTTTGGGGCAAAAGAAGGAATTACTGAACTTTATCGTAATGACGATTCGAAATATAGGGAAGAAGTAAAAAGTATCATGGATGAACTCGGAGAATTGCCTTACGGAGTAGATAAGTTTCAATATGCTTCTTGTATTTGGACTTTTGAGAAAATAAGGGAACGAGGGGGGCTTGGTGTCTTTGCTCATCCGTACTGGAGACCGGGAAATACTAATTATATTTCTTATGCTTTGGTAGATTATCTTTTTGAGACAAGAATTTTCGATGCTGTTGAACTAATAAGTGGGTTCGGCTGGGATGAACTTCAGGAAGTTGATGTTAATAATTTACAGTTGAATAAATATATTGAAACAAAATCAAAAGGATATAAGGTTCCAATTGTAGGAATAAGCGATAGCCACAGTTGTGAAAATCACGATATGTTCGGTAGGTACTACACAATTTGTTTCTCAAAGAGTTTGGAACTTGCGGATTTGATTGACGCCATAAAAAATGAAATGGCCGTTGCTGTTGAGACCCCAGGTGGTCAACTCCCAAGAGTATTTGGCCCTCATAGGTTGGTTATGTATACTCATTTTCTGCTTAGATATGTTCTGCCTATTCACGACGAAATGTGTTTTGAGGAAGGTAGATTAATGATTGAGTATGCGGGAGGAAACAAAGATGTTGTTGAGCAACTGAAACTATTGAAGGGACAAGTTGAACGTTACTATTCCACAGTATGGGCAAAGGAGTAGGAGCGGTTTGATTCTTAAAACTATTTAGGAGGGTTTGAAAATGTATGTTGGGATGTTAACCGCTCCAATGCACTCGAAAGATATATTTGAAGTTATCGAGTTTGCAGAGATGGCAAACATAAAAGGTTTGGAAGTGGCTACATATCCGGGGAGTAAACACTTAGACCCTATTAAGATTGATAAGCAGAAGTTAAAGAAGGTTAGAGAAAAATTGGAAAGTAGCAGTAGAATAATATCATCGCTGGCATATTATGATTGTGGTTGCACTGATTCTAAAAGGGCTAAAAAGGTGCAGGAAATTGCGATTAAAGTTATTGACCTTGCTAATGCTCTTGATGTGAAAGTCGTTTGCATGCTTAGTGGATTTCCCCTCAAAGGTATGACAAAAATCCAAACTATTAGGGAATACTTACCCAAATGGTTTACCCCTGTACTAAAACACGCGAGGCAGAAAGGAATAAAAATCGCACTTGAAAATTGGTATCAAACAAATCTTCAAGGGCTGGATACATTTGAAGAAATGTTCAAGGCTATTCCTGATGAGAATTTGGGGCTAAATTTTGACCCATCGCACCTTGTACATCAGGGCTGTGATTACTTAATGGCGGTGAAGATGTTCAAAGAAAGAATCTTTCATACTCATGCAAAGGATACATATATTGATGAAGATGTGAAGAGGAAAGTAGGAGTTTATGCAGAGGGTTGGTGGAGGTATGTTCTCCCTGGTTTTGGCATTGTTAGATGGGGTGAATATATAAGTTGCTTAGCACACTGCGGATACGATGGGGTACTTAGCATTGAACACGAGGATTTATCTCAACCGCTCGAAGAAGGATTTATAAAAGCGGGTTGGTTTCTCGAGTCTTTTTGCTAAAACAATTCCTTAAAAATAAAAAAATAAATCAGATTGTTAAGGTTTAGTATGGAAAACTCAGAGGATGTGAATGTGAAAATTTCTGAGGAAACTTTACCAGAAGATTTTCTGTTGCACAGAGAAAAATTGTGGGGGAAAAGAATAGAGTTAGAGAAAAAATTGAACTTGTATGAGGGGGATGAAGAGGACTGGATTACTTTGGGAGGATTGATAAAAGTAGGAGTTCTTAAAAGTATTCTCAAATTGACGGGATTATTCAACAGGGGAGTTAGTAATGCCTCTAAAGTAAGATTAAATAAAGTAAAGTTTGTTATTCCTAACCTACCGCAATCATTGCACGGGTTCAAAATTTTGTTTGCCTCGGATTTGCACCTCTCTAAGAAATATTTGGGATGGTATATCTCTGCAGAAAGTATTTTAAAAAATTTAAGAGAAGATATTGATTTGATATTACTTGGGGGAGATTATCGTTATGGGTATTTTGGGGATGAAAATTTTATTATTCCTATGATAATGGAGATGTTTGGTTCATTAGAGCCTAAGTATGGGATATATGGGGTAATGGGCAATCACGATGTGAGTTATATAAAAGAAGAGTTTGAAAAAGTGGGTATTAAAATACTTGTTAATGAGGGAGTAGAGATTGAACATAACTCTACAAAGATTTGGATTGGCGGTGTAGATGACCCCCACGGCTTCCAATGTTGTGATGTTTCTCTTGCTTTAGCAGGAAAACCTAAGGACTCTTTTACAATTTTACTTTCTCACTCTCCTGATGTGTATGAAGAAAGTGCATTATGGGGTGTGGACCTTGTATTGTGTGGACATACGCACGGTGGACAAATTGCATTTCCTTTATTAGGCGCAGTTTACTACAACACATCCGCGCCGCGAAAGTTTGGATATGGTAAGTGGAATTACTTTGGCGTACAAGGATATACAACCTCAGGCATAGGCACAACTGATGTCCCCGTAAGATTTAACACCTCTCCCGAGATAGTGCTAATCACCCTCTTAGGCTTTCCTTTTGAAGACAAATTATTAAATTTCAAAAAACTTGCATAAAACTTGAC
>CAZZMK010000383.1:0-10094 GCA_964655185.1 uncultured Nitrospirales bacterium
AAAAAGAAATCGATGAAAAACTTCCCCCTAATTCTTATATGGTTTTCACTTATAGTATCAGACCTTCCGAACTAAGGTATTTATACGTAGAAAAAAATCTTTGGGAAGAGTTTATGAAAAATAGAATTTAGACTTAACCTATGAGGCTACCCATTGCCTCAAGGTAAGTTTGTCTATTTTACCATTACTTAGCAAAGGAAGAGTATTCCTAAATTCAAATTTTCTGGGTACTTTGAATCCTGCAAGATGCCTCTTACAATACTCTCTTAACTCTGCTTCGGTGACACTTGCTCCCACCTTAGGAACTACAAAGGCATATCCGATCTCACCATACATGCTATCCTGGACACCAATCACTGCTGCCATCTGAACCGCAGGATGCATTTCAAGCAGGTCTTCTATTTCTTTAGGAAACACATTTTCCCCGCCTGTTTTATACATCTCGGATTTCCTTCCACAAACATATACATAGCCGTTTTCATCTACCCATCCCAAGTCAGATGTGTAGAACCATCCTTCTTTATCTTTCACCAATGAAGTAGCAATAGGGTTGTTGAGATACTCCTTCATTACTACAGGTCCTCTAAATGCAATCTCCCCTACCTTACCGATAGGAACTTCTTTTCTCTCATCATCCACAACTTTTACTTCATAAGGTGGCACAATTCTTCCTGTCGAACTGAAAAGTGTCTGGATGGAATCATCCGGCTTTGCATAGGTTGTAAATCCGCATAATTCTGTAGACCCATATCCAGTAAGCAGGTAGAAGTTATATCTCTTTGCAATATCGGATAGGGCCCTAACCATCTTTTCACTTGCAGAACATGCCCCCCAAACCATCACCTTCATAGAACTCCAATCCATATTCTGAAACTTTTTGGTACTCATTTGCATTAGATACATAGCAGGCACCTGCCCCAAGTGCGTTATCTTTTCCTTTTCAATTTCATACAAAGAACCTTCGGGTAAAAATCTATCCATTAAAACTATCGTGGCACCACTGTATATAGCGGTGTATCCCATTTCAACATCGGCGGCAACGTGGTTTATAGGAAAATGAAGTAATATTCTTGCCTCAGGAGACCAAAACATATACTTACTTTCTACTCGAGCACTACACATAACAGCTTTATGAGTATGGAGGACGCCTTTGGGTTTTCCTGTAGACCCAGAGGTATACATCAAAAGCACTTCATCATCTTCTGTAACCTCGGTTATCCGTTTCTCTAACTCCTTCTTACTTGTAGAATTAGAGTGATATAGAAATTCATTATAAGCAGGTAATCCACTACCTCTTGGGTCTCCTATTACTACAACTTCGTGTAGAAATGGGAATTTCTGCTTGAATTCAAGAATCATTTCGAGCAGGTCTATATTCATATAGTGGTCTAAAGCGAACAGAACTTTAGGTTGAGAATCGGCGAGGAAATAATAAATTTCATCTCTTGTAAATTTGGGCGAAATCCCTT
Source organism: uncultured Nitrospirales bacterium (assembly GCA_964655185.1). Taxonomy (GTDB): domain Bacteria; phylum Hydrogenedentota; class Hydrogenedentia; order Hydrogenedentales; family Hydrogenedentaceae; genus Hydrogenedens. The sequence continues at coordinate 1,470 of CAZZMK010000383.1, forward strand.
GCCAAATTGCACCTACTTTAGAGGTAGCCATAAAAGATATGATAAATTCGGGGCATGCCATAGATAAAAGAGCAATTCTATCTCCCTTCTTTACGCCGTTAGCAATTAAAGATTCAGCCAACAAATCAACCTTTTCTTTAACTTGTTGCCATGTAAGCCTAATGTCACCAAACACTACCGCTTCTTTATTTGGTTGGACCGATGCCCAATAGTCTACGCTGTGCCATAGCAATTTTCTATCCTCACTATTCATAAAATATCCTCCTATATAGAGGTTATATCCGCAAACTCAACCTTTCCCTCTTTCACAATTGATTTATTATACAAATCATATATCTCAAAAAAATAAATTTCTTTTCTTTCTTCCCCATTATTAGGTTTCAAAACTTTAAGAATTAGTTTACTACCCGGCGTAATATATGACGCAAATCGAGCGTGAAGTGATTTAATAAATTTATATTCAGGGGCATACTCCTGTTTCTCCAAAAATTTTTGTAAAACCCTTGATAGTATAGCAGTTCCTTGGTAAATTGGACCTGGCAAACCTACATTTTCAGCAAATTTCCGTGAGATATGTATAGGAAAGTGTATATTGCTACACCCATCATAGATATAAGGGTCATAAGGACTTATCTCTATAGGTTCTTCCCACAAAAATTCCGCATTATTCCAGCCTCCCTTATTCACAACTGGAAACCTCTCCCTCCCCTTACCCTTATCAGTACACTTTATTCCTCTAAGTAAAGAGCAAGTTATCTCATTAAAGACCTCTTTCCCTTGTTGGGAATAACCCTTGTATTCAATACAAAGCAAGGTGCCAGATATATGGGGGATAATCCCAATAACCTCACCAACAATTGTAATCACCTCTCCAGCAAAGATGTTTCTATACCAAGTTAAGTTCTCGAGATAGTGAACCTGAGTATATAAAGAATCTAAAGGAAACCCAGATGTGTCCCAAAATCCGCTGAAAGATGAGGAAATTTTCCAAGTAAGAGAAACTACAAACATTGGAAAAACAAGGAGTTTCTCACGGTTATCATAAAATACAGGATTAGATATATAACACCCTGCAGAATAATTAAGAGCATCCCTTTCGGAGATTTTGATTGTAAGAGGTTTACTTTTTCTTCCGACAAAATCAGATTTTATATTCATAATGCAATATATCCTATTATCCTACTGATGGTCTTCCAATGCTGTAATATTTGAATCCATAAGAAGCCATAACTTTGGGTGTATATAGGTTTCTTCCATCAAATATTACCTTTTCCTTCATCAACTGTGCCATTCTTTCATAATCGGGCCTACGGAATTCGTTCCATTCTGTCAATACTACTAATCCTTCTGCACCTTCGAGTGCTTGATATTGTTTTGACATCACTTCAACCCTGTTTCCATATCTTTCTTTAAGTCGAGGACCAGCGAGAGGGTCAAAGACCTTCAGTTTTGCATTTTTATTACATAAAGCGTCTATTATATAAATTGCTGGTGATTCTCTTATATCGTCAGTCCTTGCTTTGAAGGAGGCTCCCCATATTGCCAGTTGCTTATTCTCAATGTTTCCACGGTAATGGGTTAGTATCATATTAATAAATTGTTCTCTCCTCAAGATATTAACTTTCTGGATAGATTCAAATATTGATGGGTTCAAGTTCCTTTCACGAGCAAATAAAATACAAGCCTCTACATCCCTGGGTAGCCATATTCCTCCGTAGCCTATACCAGGAAACAGAAAGGTTGGTCCAATTCTTGAATCAGCACCTACTGCTTCTCTTACTTCATTTACATCTGCACCCCATTCAGCACATAAATCGGCGATTTGGTTCATAATTGAGATTCTGCCTGCAAGCATTACCGCAGTAGCATACTTACATACTTCTGCACTTCGAAGACTCATAACAAGTAAAGGTTTCCCAGTTCTAAGAAAAGGGCTATACAATTCCTTCATTATCTCTTCTACTCTTACATCTTCACAACCTATAACTACTCTGTCGGGTCTTAGAAAATCATCTACTGCAGTGCCTTGTTTCAAGAAATCAGGATTTACAACCACATCAAATGGATAATTAGTATTTTCCTTCATAACTTCCTTAATACAGTCAGCAGTACCAGGAGGAGAAGTAACTTTGTTAACTATAATTCGATAACCATTCATTGCCCGTGCGATTACCTTTGCTACATCAAGTATGGGCCTCCTCAAGTCCTCTATAGAGGAGTACTTTAATACTGGGTCAAGGCATAAAAATACTAATAAGCATTTTTGAACTGCTTCTTCAAGAGAGTTAGAAAAGGATAGCCTCTCTTCTTCCAAATTCCGTGCTACTAACTCACTCAGTCCAGGTTCATATATTGGCAACTCTCCCCCTTTTAGCCTTTCTATCTTTTCTCTGTCCCAATCTACGCAGGTAACTATATTACCGCTTTCAGCGAAGCATGTGCCTACAACTAAACCTTGATACCCTGTTCCCACCACAGTTATTTTCATTTTTCTTATTTCCCTTTTTGTTCCTTAAAATTTTGGGTAGAATGTTAACAATTACGGAAAAATAATTTCAACCATTTAACTTTAACTTTAGTCAAATTTGTGCGATAAAAAGACAAACTTTTATATTAAGGAGGCTTTATGAGTAAAAGAGGATTGGAATTATTTTTTTTAGTAATTTTATTTTTACCCCAAATAGTTTTATCAGATGAACTACCTACCCCTCCTGAAGATTTCCCTAAAATTCATACTTATCCAGAGGAGGAGGTTGGGAGTATAATGACCAATTTCCTGTGGTATCACCTTTACAAAAGACTAGGAAACGGTCCTACGGTGTTCAATAAAGAGTACCTATTAACTGCTGATATGTGGGTAAATGGGTTTATTGAACCCCATAGGAATAAGTACATTCAGGAAGTTCATAGAGAAGATTTACTGGCGATACAAATAGATGAGGAGGGATATGTTAACTGTCACCAGCATTTTTCTCATGCCCACGATTGGGGTTGGCCCTTTCCACTTTGGACCCAAACTATGGGAGAAGAAGATAAGGGAATAGGGTGGCATTTTCAACCTCTCGAAAGTGTCCCTGGATGGGTAGGAGACCATTTAAGACGACGTAAAATTACTAAAGCATGTGGAGAAGAGGCAATAATCCAATGGTCGCTCGAAAATTTAAAGTCGGAAGGAATAATAGAAAAATGTTGGAAACTTGAAGTTACTGGAGAATATCCATCTATAATTTCTCCGAAGTTATCCTTGTCAGCAGAGATTATCCCCTTTTTCCAAATACGATGGAAAAAGGAAATTATTTCAGAAACAAAGGGGAAGTTACCCTATATAGAGTGGCGGAAAAAAGGAGATGAAAGTTTTTCCTACGAGAGGAGAATGTATTTTTACCCTGAGAGTACCCACCTATCTAAAAAAGGGTGGTATCACTCAATCATACCTTTATATAAACATCCTCAGTGGAATGGGATTATAGAGCAAATTAGATTTTGTCTGTATCCTGGAAAATGTTCAGGTAATTTCTATATCGATTCTATATTCTCGGTATTTGACACCCGTCACACTATTAATAATCCTATATATATACTTGCATGTAAATTATATTTTAATTGGACTGGAGATATAGAGTTCTTGAAAGAAACTATTAATAAGATGAGAATGGCATTGCTATATCAAATGAAGGTTATGGGAGGAGAAAAGTATAACTGTATAGTTAATCCGTGGATAGGTCATGATGGTTTACCCGGTTTCCAAAGGGAGGGGAAAAATAAAAAATTTGCAATAGGACACGGAATTGGTAATAACTATTGGGACCTACTACCATTTGGTGGATATGACTTATATGCAACAAATCAATACTATGCATCTCTCCTTGCAATGGCGGAAATAGAAGAGGCTATTCTTAATCATCCAGAATGGAATGTTCCTACTGGGGCTTTATCATTCGACCCTAAAGAATTAAGGAAACACGCAGATATGGTTAGAGAAAAGGCGCGCGAAACATTCTGGGATACCCAAAAGGGTAGATTTTTTGCCTGCATCGATACAGCGGGAAATCCGCACGACTACGGATTTACTTTTTTGAATTTAGATGCTATCTGGTATGGTATTGCGTCATTAGAGCAATCTAAACAGATTATGTCGTGGATAACAGGAGAAAGAATAATAGAGGGGGACACATCCACGGGAAAGGATATTTATAAATGGCGATTTGCACCCAGAGCCACTACTCTTAGAAACGAAGATTGGTACATTTTCTGCTGGACAAATCCAGAGAAAATTGAGTGGGGTAAACAGATACAAGATGGCGGTGCGGTATTGGGATTTTCTTTTTACGACCTATGGGCTCGGCTTAAAATAATAAGTCCTGATAACGCTTGGGAGAGATTAAGGGAGATTGCTGATTGGGAGAAAAAAGTGAAGGTATTCGGAGGCTATAGGAAATATTATGAGGTTAAAAACCCCGAGAATACATTACAGGGTTGTGGTACTCCTGGTGGGTTAGGTATAGATTGTGAATTTTATGAGAGTAGTTTAGTGCCTTCAATATTTATCTACGGATTTCTTGGCATCATTCCTAAGCCAGATAAACTTGAAATTACGCCTCGAATACCAAAATCCCTAAAATTTATTGAAGTAGAAAATATTCTATACAGAAATTCAGTTCTGAATGTTAGGGCTACTCACGATGAATTAATCATAGAAACTAAAAAAATTCCAAAAGATTTACCCATAACAATTAGATACATTCTTTATAATTTAGAGGGCAAAATAATAAGAGAGACGGAAAAACTTATCTCAGAAATTGGAAAATACAGTTTTTAACTTTGACTTAAATGAAGAACTATAGCCTAAGAGGGCGATTAGCCAATCGCGTTAGAGGGCGATTAGCCAATCGCCCCTACAGGGCTAAATACGAAAAATGGCTGTAGAAGAATAAGAGGGCGATTACCAATCGTGTTAGAGGGCGATTACCAATCGCCCCTACTATAGGTGACCATCTAATTTATACAACCCCAAATACCTAAATTTGACCATTTATTAAAACTATGATATAAAATACAATTTAACAATCTTCAACAACACAAAAGAAGAAGAGGGGCAAAAGGTGAATGAGTTAAAAGAAGGGATGCTCGTCGAAACCGCATTATTTCCTGAGCAACTTAAGGTAAAACTATTCAAGCAACTCGAAGATGGTAAATTCCTCCTCGAAGGGGTCCTAACAAAATCTAACCAATTCGTAGAACGAATAATAACTGCCGATGACCTCCAAAAAATAACAATAATCGATACCACACTTGACTTCTCTACCAAAGCCTCTGAAACTCTATTAGCAATCGAAGCCATACGCTTCCGAAATGCATACCTATTCGACCCACTTTTAGCAATGAACGCTTCAAAAGTCGACCCATTACCATTCCAAATTGAAGCGGTCTACGGATTCGTATTAAAACAACTCCCCAAAATCCGATTTATGATTGCTGATGACCCCGGCGCCGGAAAAACAATTATGGCAGGACTCATACTCAAAGAACTAAAACTACGAGGATTAGTCAAACGCACCCTAATTGTTGTGCCGGGACACCTAAAAGACCAATGGCAAAGGGAAATGAAAGACAAATTTAAGGAGTCATTCTCCATAGTTGACCGCAACATACTAAAGTCCCTCTACGGAGAAAATCCATGGACAAAAGAAAATCAAGTCATCACATCCATAGACTTTGCTAAACAAGAAACCATTAGACCCCTCATTGAAAGCACCACCTGGGATTTAGTCATCGTAGATGAAGCACACAAAATGTCAGCATACCTCTACGGTGATAAAACAAAAAAAACAGAACGATACAAATTGGGCGAAATCTTATCTCAATGCACGCGTCACCTCCTATTCCTCACCGCCACCCCACATAAAGGAGACCCCGAAAACTTCCGACTACTCCTCGACCTATTGCTTCCAGGAATGTTTGCTACCTCAGAGCAAATCAACGAATCCATAAATAACCGCGACAATCCATTATTCATTCGAAGACTTAAAGAAGATTTAAGAGATTTTGAAGGCAAACCTATCTTTACCGGCAGGTTCCCCAAAACTATTCGATTCTCACTCTCCGATAACGAAAAAAGACTATATAATGAACTCTCTAAATATGTTGAATTCCAATACAAAAAAATAGATACCCGACCCAACAAAAAACGCAATGTAACCTTTGCTATTGTTATCCTACAACGCAGAATGGCTTCCAGTATCTACGCCCTCTTAAAATCCCTCGAACGCAGAAAGGAAAGACTTAACGAATTACTTAAGTATTCCGATACTTTACCCGAAGAACAAAACCTATTATACACCGACCTTGAAACACTCGAAGAAATAGATGACTATGAGGAGAACCAAAAAACCGAAATTGAGAACAAGTGGGAAACTCTAACTACCTCCCGCAACAAACATGAATTAGAAAACGAAATCAGAACCATCGAGACACTAATCAATAAAGCAAAACAAATCTTGGATTCCGAAGAAGAAGTCAAACTCAAACAATTAAAAGAAGCCATTAACCAAGGGTTTGAAAAAATCAGAGAATGCGGTGGAAACGAAAAAATCCTCATATTCACAGAATCCCGAGATACTCTCGAATACCTCGTGCAGAAAATTCGGTCTTGGGGATACTCAGTTAACTATATTCACGGCGGTATGAGCCTTGAGGAGAGAATAAACGCTGAGAAGGTATTCCGAAACGAAACACAAATACTCGTAGCCACTGAAGCAGCAGGCGAAGGTATTAACCTCCAATTCTGTAATATTATGATTAACTACGATATCCCCTGGAACCCCGTTAAACTCGAACAACGCATAGGTCGTCTTCACCGCTATGGCCAACAAAAAGATGTCTTCTTCTTTAATCTCGTCGCAGATGACACACGCGAAGGTATGGTGCTCATTAAAATGCTCGAGAAAATCGAAGAAATCAGAAGAGCAATGGGAAGCGATAGAGTCTTCGATGTCATTGGCGACATCTTCATGGATATAAATCTATCCCAACTTATTATAGAAGCGATTACGAATACAAGGAGTCGCGACGATATCATTAAATATGTAGATATCCGCATTGATAATGCATATATAGAAAAATTACGAAATATGGCAGACGAAAGTTTAGCCACACGATATATCGATTTCACCAGAATCAAAGAAATGACAGAAAAAGCCAAAGAACAAAGACTCATCCCGGAATATGTCGAGGAATTTTTCAAAAAAGCCTTCCAAAAACTCAACGGTAAATTTAATAAGAAAAACGATGTCATCTCCATCGAGTCCATCCCCTGGGAAATCAGAAAAATAGCGGATGAAGTTAATCATAAACTCCGCTACGGGTCTATGCTCCGTTCCTATCCCAAGGCTACATTCGATAAAGATTTCGCCTTCAAGAACCCCGAAGTAGAATTCATCTCCTTCGGACACCCTCTCTTAGAAGCCATCATAGAATGGATACACCGAAATTATGTTCCAAAAATTCAAAAGGGCGCAGTTTTCCAAGACCCATCCGGCAAATACCACGGTGTAATCTGGTTCTTTGAAGGTGAAGTCTGTGATGGTAAAGGCGATATTGCAGGCAAACGAATCCTGGCTCTCTACGATGATGGTAAAGAACTCAGGGAAATTAACCCTACTATAATACTCGACCTCATTCCTTGCGATACTCCTCAAATTGTTTCCCCACCCTTAAATCGAGAGAAAGCAGAACTACTCATCAACCATGCTATCGAAAAATACAAACAAGAACTACTCCAAGAAAGAATAAAGCAGTCCGAAATAAAAAGAAAGTACGGCGTAAAATCTTTAGAACACCTAATCCAAGACCTCGACTGCGATATACATGAACTTATGAAGAAAGAAAATGAGGAAAGCATAATTAGATTACATATCGAGAACAAAGAAAAACAAAAAAAATCTTACGAAGAACAAAAAGCAAAACTCGAAAAAGAGATTGAACAAGAAAAGCAACTATCCTACACCCCACCAAAGTTCTTAACCGCAATCTATGTCCAGCCTACCCCCTCCACTGAATCGGTAAGCAATGAAGAAATCGAAAAAATCGGTATGCAAATCGCAATGCAATACGAAAAAGAACACGGCAGAGAACCCGAAGATGTTTCTAAAGAAAACCTCGGCTACGATATACGCTCTGTCAGTAAAGACAATGATAAAGAAGTGCGATACATCGAAGTTAAAGCAAAAAGTCAAGAAGGCCATATAGAACTTACGCCAAACGAATGGCTCAAAGCGAAAAGATTCAAAACACAATACTGGCTCTACATCGTTATCAACGCCCATACCCAACCCACTCTCTACCTCATCAACAACCCCGCAGAAACACTAACACCCGAAGAAAAAATAGAAGTAGTCCGATTTTTGATACCCCTTAGTGAATGGAAAAATAAAGGAGTAAGGTATGAACAAACGACTCATTGAAGAACTCTTCCCACTAAAAGAGGTAAGTGAAGAATCCGCTCGCGAAAAAAGTATAAGGCAGGGACACATCTCCACTCTCCATATATGGTGGACAAGAAAACCATTAGCATCATCACGCGTCACCTCATACTCCGCTTTAGTCCCCGCATTAAACGATATATCC
>CAZZMK010000384.1:0-4833 GCA_964655185.1 uncultured Nitrospirales bacterium
CTGGTCCCAGCAATGGGGTAGGAGTTCAAGTCTCCTCCCGGGCACTTTATTTTTTTCTCGCCTAAACAAATCCAGCCCAGGTTGTTAATTAGTCTTAAATTTTTGGTAATCTATATGATATATTAATTACACAAGTCCACATTTAACATATAGGCTCCAATGATGAAGGTCAGTACTACGCGATTCGGGGATATAGAAGTTAAGGATACCGAGATAATAGAATTTGTAAAACCTATACTTGGTTTTCAAGATTATAGGAAGTTCATAATACTCCCTGCTGGTTCGGATTGCCCCATATATTGGTTGCAATCAATTGAAGATGGTAAACTCGCTTTCCTGATGGTAGACCCGTATTACATCCTCCCGTCATATAATGTGCCATTTACAGAGCAAGACCTAATGGACTTAGAAGCGGAAAATGGGGAGGAAGTAGCCATATATACTCTTTTAGTAGTTCCCAAGGACCCCAAACAAGTTAGAACGAATTTAAGAGCGCCCATCGCTATAAACAAAAAAAAGAGGATTGCAAAGCAGATGATTTTGGACAAAACGGATTACCCCGTGCAGTGGTTTTTATCCCAAACAAACAATTCATCCACTGATAGACAGGAGGTCTAACATGTTAGTGCTATCCCGCAAAGTAAATGAAAGTATAATGATAGGAGATGAAATCGAGATAAAAATATTAGAGATAAAAGAGAACCAGGTAAAAATAGGCATTAATGCACCTCGTTCGGTTCCTGTGCACAGGTTAGAGGTGTATTTATCAATAAAAGAAGAAAATAAGCAGGCTTCTCAAAATATAGGGGATACAAACATAAGTTTACCTAAATTTAAGGAACAAAAATAGGGGATTTATTGTATGAAAGTCATTATTAATGGGAATGAGGAATTAGCAATTCCTGAAAGTGCAAGAACTCTTAATGATGCGTTAACCGCTTTAGTTGAATATTTACATAGCAAGAAACTTGGGCTTGTAAAATTGCGGGTTAATGAGCAAGATGTTTATCCGGGAGATTCACTAAACTCAGTGCAAAATATGAATATTTTGAATATTCACAAACTTGAGGCTACTGCTGTTCCTATATTGCAGTTGCTAAAAGAAAGCATAACGGATTTGGAGAAATATACACCGGAACTGAGTAGTATCTGTTATGCTATTGCTGACCTATTCCAAAGTGAAAATCCTAATGACGGGCTAATACCTTTTCAAAAGTTAACTGAAATTTGGGGGGAAGTAAAAAATAGAGAAGCGGTAATAGTTAATACAGTATCAAGATATCTGGATAAAGAAAATTCAATTGTAAATGAGATAGTAATTCATCATAATGAACTGAACCAGTTTCTTAATGAAGCATATAATGCTTTAGAGAAAGGGGACATAGTTTCTCTTTCGGATATATTGCAATATGAGTTAGCTCCGAGGGCAGAAAAAGAAGTTAATATAGTCAACATTCTAAAGCAATTAGTCAACATCGCCGAAGCAAGAGGTCATATCGAATAATATCCCCTATGGGTCATTCAGATAACATTAAGATACTGACTTTCAATTTTCACGAGCCATATATGTATCTAATGGCAAAGACCGACTTTGAAATGGACCTGGGATTATACAGTGAGGGGATCTTATCACGAAAATGGAAAACCGAGTTTAGGCCTAAGCCGGAAAACTTGACCGAGATACCGGAAGCAGAATGGCGGGAGCGAGTTAAGAAGGGATATTACGACATCGTAATTGCTCATAATGAGCCAAATGCGTGGGATTTGAAAGATGCACCGTGTCCAAAATTACTTGTATGCCACAATAAAAAGACTTTCATAAAAACACTTTTGCCTAAGTCAGACCTCTCTGCCATAGAGTCCTATGAAAAGAATATTGAATTTCTATCCAAAGTTTACGCTTTTGTGTTCATATCTTATCTAAAACAGGACGATTACAATATTCCTGGATATGTGGTGCTACCCGGAATTGATGTTGAGGAGTATGGGGGCTATACAGGCGAAATTCCTCGGATACTAAGAGTTGGGAATTATATGTATGAGAGAAACTGGATGTTTGATGTACAATTTCAAGAAGCAGTTTGTGCAGGTTTGCCTTTTCAGGTAATGGGAGAAAATCCGCGAATTCCAAACTCTAAACCATCTACAAGTTTTGAAGATTTATTAAACGCATATAGGAAAAACAGGTGCTATTTACATGTAACAAGACAAGAGTTTGAAGATGGATACAATCTGGCAATGTTAGAAGCGATGGCTTGCGGAATGCCGGTTGTTTCCCTCAAAAATTTAACATCTCCCATAACAAATGGAGTAAATGGTTTTTCATCGTTCGACCCGGCGGAATTAAGAGAATACCTGGAAAGATTATTATCTGACGAGAAATTGGCTCGAGAAATCGGCGAGAGAGGAAGAGAGACAATAAGGGATAAATTTCCAATAAGTAAGTTTGTAGATAATTGGCGAAAAATAATTCTAACTCACTCTGGTAAAGAAAAGACTAATATTCAAATAAATAAACCGCCAACATTTCCTAAAAGATATAGAGTATTACTGGACTATATAGCATCACCTCACACTACGGGGAGATATTTTGAATACGCTCTACAGGAAAAGCATGATGTAATTACTACTGGTTTTAGATGTCCCGAAGAACTACTTCAAAAATGGGGTTTTCAAGAACCATATCCTCCATATCCTCCTCAAAGAATCCCTACTTCGGTTGACATAGAAAGGCTTAAGGAAACAATAGATAATCTACCTAATGGGTATACCTTTGACTTTTATTTTTATGTTGATTCTGGTCTGAAAACAGTAGACCCTATTTTGAATTTGGTAAATATACCTAAAGTTGCATATTTTATAGATACGCATTTAGACCCTTATTCAAGATTGGAGATGGCTCGTCATTTCGATATTGTATTTTTAGCACAAAAAAGTCATGTAGAATTATTCAGTGCGGAAGGAATAAGATATGTATTCTGGCTACCTCTTGCATGCTATCCAGAATTGTATCCAAGAGAAGAATTAGCAAGAGATATTGATGTTTCGTATGTGGGTAGCTTATCTCCTGAGGAGGGTGATAAGAGAAGAAAACTACTTCAGAAAGTGGGAGAGTATTTCCCAAATCATTTTATAGGTAAAAGTTGGCCCAGAGAAATGGCTAAGATTTATTCACGGAGCAAGATAGTAGTAAACTCAGCAATAAACTATGATTTGAATATGCGAGTTTTTGAAGCACTTGCATCTGGTGCTTTATTAATTACTGACCCCGCAGATAGTATCGATGAGTTGTTTGAAGATGGCAAAGAGATTGTCCTCTACCACGATGAAGACGATTTAATTAAAAAGATAGAGTATTACCTATCGCATGACGATGAAAGAATAGAAATTGCCAAAAGAGGCAAAGAAAAGGCATTAAAGTACCATACATATCACCATAGAGTAGAACAAGTTATAAATACTGTTAACGAAATTTTTCATCTCGATTCAATTCAGTCATCTAAACTCTTGGTCAAACCCATAAATTATTATTCCTCTCAACGCCCTGAACTACTACCATATATTCCTAAAGGAGTAAAAAGGATATTGGACATCGGATGTGGAGCAGGTCACTTTGGTAAAACTCTAAAGGAAAAGTTGTGTGCAGAGTATGTCGCTGGGATTGAGGTTGAAGAATCTATAGCAAAGATTGCAGAGAAAAATTTAGACAAGGTATTATGTGGAAATATAGAAAATTTGGACCTACCTTTTGAAGAGAATTCGTTCGACCTTGTTACATTTTGTGATGTGTTAGAGCATTTGGTAGATCCTCTCAACACTCTAAAAAAAGTTCGTAGGTACATTGCACCATATGGGTACGTGTTAGCAAGCATACCCAATGTTCATTACTGTGGGGTTATTTATCAACTTACCGAAGGAGAGTGGCACTATCAGGATTCCGGGATTTTAGATATAACTCACATTAACCTAATTAGCAAAAACGGATTAAGAAAAATATTGAAAAAAGCGGGTTATCTACCATTAATAGTTAGTCCTATAAATATTGCATCTGAAAATTATATTCCGAGAGACAAAGATAACTCCCTAAGAATAGGAAAACTTACTATAGAAAATCTTAGCGATGAAGAATATTTAGAATTAAGGGCATATCAATATGTAGCATTGGCTCAGAAAGTACCTGATGATGAAGGCTCTCTTGATGAACTGGTTAATACATTAATCATTGAAAAGAACCTTGAACTCCTATGGGAACTTAGTGAGGTAAATTTGGAAATACCGAACTGGAAAAAGGATGCGATAAAAGCAAAAGTTTATGCACACAAAGGAAATCTTATAAAGGCTCAAGAGATATATACAAATCTACTTAACAACTATCCACAAAATCCCAAACTATTACTGGAATATGGAATACTACTCATTGCTATGAATCAACCTATAACGGCGCTCGATTATCTTCACCAAGCAGAGAAGCAAATTGTAAAAGACATAAAATTACAACTCGCATTGGCTCAGGCTTACTTACAGATGAATAATTTGGAGAAGTCCTTTGAATATTTTTACTCTGTCTATTCTGAATCTTACGAATATCCTGAGTTATTGCCATTATATATATCTGTATGCGAATCGTTAAATAAAAAAGAGATAGCAGAATCTACATTGAAAAGGTTTCTGGAGTTTTATCCATCAAACATAACTCTTGCATTAGAATACGCGAGATATTTAGTAAGAGTAAATAAAAAGAAGGAGGCTTTGGAACATTTAACGGAGTTTACTGAAATTTTTGGTGAAATAGAAGAAATTACGCAGGAAATAGATAGGTTGAAAAGGGACGTA
>CAZZMK010000385.1:0-4761 GCA_964655185.1 uncultured Nitrospirales bacterium
TTAAGTTTACACTTTTTATACCTGCGAATGAGGAGATAGATAACCTGGAACAGATTAGTGATGAGGAATTGTTAGATGCAACGGTAAAGTATTGGTATGATTTATTTGCAAATTCAATGGATATATATGTACCTGAACCGCTACTGAATAATCTAATCAAAGCATCTCAGGTCCATTGTTTAATTGCCGGACGTTCAGAAGGAGAATTGATTGCCCCGTGGATTGCGTCTATGTCCTATGGACCATTAGAAAGTGAGGCTCACTCAATTGTATATGGGATGGACCTAATGGGTTGGCACGAGTTTTCCAGGAAATCGTTGGAATATTTCATTAGCAAGTATAACGAGGCGGGCTATCTGACTACAGGATATACATTGATGGGAACAGGATGGCATTTGTGGACATTAGCAGAGCATTTTCGACTGACAAGGGATAAAGAATGGCTCATTAAATATGCAGACAAACTATGTAAGGTCTGTGATTGGATAATGGCGCAGTGTGAAAAGACCAAGAAGATAGATATAAGTGGCGAAAAAGTGCCGGAATATGGCCTTTTCCCACCAGGTGTTGGTGCTGATTGGAATAGGTTTGCTTATAGATTTGCTATTCAGGCACATTTCTATGCTGGGTTAAATGGGATAGGTTCTATACTGAAAGACATTGGTCATCCATCAGCGGAAAAGTATATAACAGGTGCAAGTGAATTAAGATTGGCTATTTTGAGGGCTTTTGAATGGAACAAGGAGAGAAGCCCCGCTCTACCACTCTCAAACGGTAAATGGATATTGCCATACCCACCTACTTTGTATGCCTTCGGTACATCTGGGGAAATGTTCCCCGGCGAGGATTATGGTAGGAGTTGGGCTTATGATGTTGAACTGGGGCCACATCATTTAATCCCACTTGGGGTGTTAGAGCCAAATAGCAGGGATGCGGAAAATATAGTGCAACATATGGAAGATTATTGGTTTTTACATTCTGATTACTGGTATGCTTTTAGTGGGGAAGGAGACTATCCTGAAAAAGAGAATAAAAAGGACCCATTTAACTTAGGTGGATTTTCAAAAATACAGCCATATTACACACGAATTGTAGAAACTTATGCTATGCGAGAGGAAGTAAAACCTTTTATTCGGTCTTATTTCAATGCTATACCATCTTTATTAAACACAGAAAACCTATCATTCTGGGAGCATTTTCACAATATCGGGGCTTGGAATAAGACTCATGAGACAGGCTGGTTTCTCGTTCAGACAAGAAAAATGTTTATCCGTGAGGACGGAGATTCACTATGGTTGGCACCATTTGTTCCTTCATACTGGCTCGAAATAGGTAAGGAGGTTATAGTAAAAAATGCGGATACATATTTTGGTCGGGTAAGTTATAGTTTACAGTCGAAGTTGGAGAATGATGAAATAGATGGGAAAGTAGAACTCAAAAAAGATGTAGATTTTAGTAAGGTTATACTTAGAGTCAGACATCCTTCAAATAAGCCTATTAAAAAGGTAATTGTTAACAACACTGAATATACTAACTGGGATTCACAATTAAGTGTTGTTTACCTATATCCTGCGGAAAGTAAGATTGAAGAACAATGGTTTGTGATATGCTTATTTTAGTCTGAAATATACTCACTAAGGAAAAGAAAAATGAAAGGCATAAAGACTTTGTGGGTAAGAGTATCTTTACTGCTGATTTTTGTATTTGCATTAAATGTTTGGGGACAAGAAGAGAAGACTTTTTCGTTTGTCGTAGTAAGTGATTTGCATATTGGCGAGAAAAATGGAGCGGAAAAGTTTAAATTCTTTTTGAAACAAATTGAAGCGATTAAGCCAGAACCAGATTTTATTGTAATAACAGGTGATATACACGCAGAACCTTTTGCGAAGGTATACAATGAAATTAAACCGAAATATCGGTTTTATGTTGCCTTTGGTAATCACGAGAAAAAAGGAGATAGGGACTTGCTTACGCAATTACTTAACCTACCTACCTCATCTCAAGACTTTTATGCATTCGTTCATAAGGGGGTAAAGTTTATATTCTTGTGCACTGCATCTAATTTTGGGGACCATGTAGGACATTTTGAGTCGGAAGGTATTCGGGGTGATAACCAACAAAAATGGTTTGAAAATGAATTGAATATTGACCGTGATAAAGTGCGGTTATGTTTTGTGTTTGCGCATATTCCCCCAAGTAAATTTGGAGAAGCGGAAAGTATGTATTTAGCAACAAACGACCAAAAGGCACTAAGAGAAATCTTTAAGACCTATAAGCCTACCGCCTTGTTTTGTGGGCATTTACATCGTCGAAGTGAGTTTGAAATTGAAGATGTGCCGGTTTTTATATTGCCATCGGCAAACTGGAATTTTGATAATGACCCCCCAGGATTTTTTGTAGTTAGTGTGGATAGACATCAATGGAAGACTGATTTTGTAAAGATTACCTATCCTCCTGAGTTATGATTTATCTTTAGTAATTAATTAGTTTGTGTGAAGTAAACACGATTTACTGAGGTAATATCTCAAATCCCGTGTGGTAATCGATAGAATTATATGTCTATTTTTTTTGTAATAGTTGTAAGATTTTTACATGCTTGTTTACAATTACAAAAAATTGACTTCTTGTTTGTATTTGTGTTGTATAATATATTTAGGTATTGTAAAAATATAGTTTATTAGTTTGGTTGAACTTTTAGAAAAGGAGTAATCCTATGGTTAAAAAAGGATTCACTTTAATTGAATTGTTGGTAGTTATTGCGATTATCGGAATTTTAGCGGCGATATTATTGCCTGCGTTAGCAAGGGCGAGAGAGGCGGCGAGACGCTCGAGTTGTCAGAACAATCTAAAGCAGATGGGATTAGTGTTTAGTATGTATGCGAATGAGGCAAAGGGTGAGATGTTTCCTCCGATAAAGTTATATAATTGTGATGGTAGTTTTGCTCGCGACGCTACTTTTAATGGACCTTCTGTTTATCCGGAGTATTTGACCGATGTTAATGTGTGTGTTTGTCCTTCCGATTCTGATGCGGAGTCCGTGAGAAGAGCATTTCATCAAGATGGCGACCTTTCAAAGCCGGTAGAGCCATGCAGGTTAGCAAGGGGAAGTTATTACTACTTGGGGTGGACATTACATCCTTCTATAGTTTTCAATCCTGGGGTCCAGCCTCCGAGAACCTTGACAGAAATTGGACTTGATGTAAATGCTGATGCAGGGACAATAATAAATTTAGCCTACCAATATATAAAAAGTGATATAGTTACAAGAGTATTGGAGATTTTTTATTACGAGAGTTTACCGATAGAACAGCGGATAGCAGGCAAATTAAATGACCTTGCTTCTGTGCCTCGTCTAAGAATGGGAATTGAGAGATTTTTAATTACGGATATTAATAATCCGTCTGCAAGTGCGAAGGCGGCAAGTGAAATACCCGTTATGTGGGACGAGATAGCGGTATATGCGGGTGCCTCTACATTTAATCATGTGCCAGGTGGTGGGAATGTTTTGTACATGGATGGGCATGTTGAGTTCCTTCGTTGGCCAAGTGTATTTCCGGCAGACCCGTTAGGTGTTCTGATTTCACTTTTGTTCTAATAAAAAGTTGTATAACAAACTCATTTGGGTTTGGTAAGTATAAAGGGAAAAGGATTTTGTACCTCTGAACTTAATACTCTGAAGACGTTAGTTAGAATTATAATTGTTCTATTGGTAGGGCACGGTACAGCGTGCCCCTAAATTTACGCGGGATTAGAATCTGTCCATAATTTCTTCACTCTGGAGGACGGCCATAGTTCTGTTTACAGGCCATTTGCTTGGGAAGCGTAGAAATTCCACATGACCATCCATATATAGGAAATTGCATCCACCAGGTACATGGTTAAATTCCTGTCCTACATCGGTACTTACCCAATCACCGCTAACAGGTATCTCACTTTGTGCTTTGGCGCTTGCTGAAGGATTGTTTATATCTGTAATCATAAATCTTTCAATACCTTCTCTTAACCTATAAACAGTGATGTACTTTGTACCATCGTAGAAATTGAAATCCACATCGTTTGTTTGGGGGTTGCCTAATCTTGGATACATCTCTGCTAACATAAGAACAATCGCAGTATTATTAACTAAAAGCCAGTCAATCATACCGTTCACATCCAAATTTTCGGGAGGGTCAGGCTTATCTACAATACCCGGAAACCATGTATTCCAGGCGAGATAAAGATATGAGCAGGTGCTATCATCTACCTCGCAGGGATAGAATTCTTGATTTGGAACTCCAGCAGTTGGTACCCAATTACCGTTTCTGTCTCCGATGACCTGGGCGAGATTATCTGCCTTGTTAAACACCTTTACGGGGTCATTTCCAGTAGTAGCAGATGGGCATAGTAGCACCTTCGGGTCGTTTAGATACTCTGGGTATACAGCCATGCAATCTAAAACGAACTCCCCTGATAACCCTGTGCAATTGTACAGTTTAGTTGGCGGGAATTTCTCGCCCTTTGCTTCGTTTGCATACATTTTGCAGGTTAGTCCGATTTGTTTAAGATTGTTCTGGCAACTTGACCTCCGCGCAGCTTCGCGTGCACGAGCCAAAGCAGGCAGTAAGATAGCAGCAAGGATACCTATTATTGCTATCACGACGAGTAATTCGATTAAAGTAAAACCTTTTCGTCTCATAATAGAACCTCCTAAAGAAAAAGTTAATATTAATAAGTTTTAACAATATTAGATTAACATATGCAAGGAGAAAAATCAATATTTTT
>CAZZMK010000386.1:0-3168 GCA_964655185.1 uncultured Nitrospirales bacterium
GAAACCAGAACACGACGGTAAAAAGATAAAGGAGTTGCTTGGTGAACTCACTGCAAAGTGCGGAGAGAAGATTGAAATCAGAAGATTTGTAAGATGGGTATTAGGTGAAGGATTAGAAAAGGTTCAAAAGAATATAGCAGAGGAGGTTGCTCAGGAACTTGCTAAGGCAGAACAAAAGCAATCCCAATAAATAAGGAATAAATTGGAGTGAGCACTTCACATTATAAGAGGGTACTGATAAAACTTAGTGGGGATGCTCTCTCATCCGATGGCGAGAGCATCGGCTCAAGAGCATTATCACATCTCTGCGCTGAGATAAAAAAGGCTTATGATACAGGAGTCCAAATCGGTTTGGTAGTAGGCGGGGGTAATATACTCCGCGGTGGCAGGTGGTCTAAAGAATCTGGAGTAGATAGAGCAACTGCGGACTATATGGGAATGCTCGCAACTGTTCTGAATGCTCTCGCCTTACAATCTGCTCTTGAAAAACACGGAATGGAGACACGAGTACTCAGCGCAATCGAGATGAGACCTGTAGCAGAACCATATATCAGAAGAAGGGCTCTCCGTCATCTCGAAAAAGGTAGAATAGTCATATTTGCTGCTGGTACTGGTAATCCATTCCTCACCACTGACACTGCTGCTGCTTTAAGAGCAAGTGAAATTGATGCGGAAATACTAATGAAAGCCACGAGAGTAGACGGAGTGTATACCGCCGACCCGGAGAAAGACCCATCCGCAAAAAGGTTCACAGAAATATCATATCAGGAAGTACTTAGCCAAAATCTTCAGGTTATGGATGCTCCTGCTATATCAATTTGTAGAGAGAAGAAAATTCCGATATTGGTATTTTCGTTTATAAAAGAGAACTCTCTTGTAGAAGCAGTACGAGGAGAACCAATAGGAACCATCATAAGAGGAGATTAAATTATGTCCCACCCAATTCTCAAAGAATGCGAAAGCAAAATGGAGAAAAGCGTTGAGAATCTTCAAAAAGAACTTTCTGGTATACGAACAGGTAGAGCCACTCCTCAACTGCTCGATGTAGTTCATGTGGATGCTTACGGAACCAAAATGAAAATCAACCAATTAGGCAATGTTACAGTTCCTGACCCACATCTTATCGTCATTGATTTGTGGGACAAGTCTCTGATACCCGCAGTAGAGAAAGCAATTATGGCTTCCCCGCTCGGGGTCACCCCTTCCAACGATGGAAGACTCATCAGGATTCCCATTCCCCCTCTAAGCGAAGAGAGACGCAAGGAACTAACAAAAGTTGCAAACAAAATGGCAGAAGAGGCACGAGTTGCTGTAAGAAATATAAGAAGAAATGTTCTCGAACAACTGAAAAAAGAAGAAAAAGACAGTAAAATTACCGAAGATGAATTTCATAAACTAAGTAATGAAGTCCAAAAACTTACCGACAAGCATATTGAAAAAATCGACCAGCTTCTAAAAGCCAAAGAAAAAGATATAATGGAAGGATAATTAAAAACACGCATCTATTATTAAGTTCCTTTCACGCACCTATAATAAACATCCAAACATAATAAGGGAAGACAATGGCTGACCTGCCTCCGGATTTAGACCCAAGAATAGATTTAAATAAACTACCAAAACATATCGGTGTAATTATGGATGGTAATCGGAGGTGGGCTGAACTAAGGGGGAAAAGCACAACTGAAGGACACGAAGCAGGCGCAGAAGGCGTAAAAGAATTAATTAAGGGTTGCAAAGAATTAAGTATTCCTTGTGTTTCTTTATACGCTTTCTCAACCGAAAACTGGGCAAGACCAAAAGATGAAGTAAATGCCTTATTTGGGCTAATTACTAAATATGTAAGAAGAGAAATAGAAGAACTCAAAAAAAACAATATCCGAGTAATGATAATGGGAGAGTGGCGTTCACTCCCACCTAAGGCAGTTGAGGACCTGGAATTTGCTTTAGAAGAAACAAAAAACAATACTGGAATGACAGTTGTAGTCGGATTGAACTATGGCGGAAGATATGAAATAGTTCGCTCAGCGAGAATATTAGCGGAAAAAGTTGCAAAAAGCGAAATTAGACCTACTGATATTGATGAAAAACTTTTTTCTCAATACTTATATGTGCCAGAATATTCTGAACTTGACTTACTAATAAGAACAAGTGGGGAACAAAGAATAAGCAACTTTATGCTATGGCAAATTTCTTATGCTGAACTCGTATTCTTAGATGTTCTCTGGCCTGATTTCAAGCGGAAACATCTATGGGAAGCCATAATAGAATATCAACAAAGACAGAGGCGATTTGGGGGTAGAGGATGAGATGCACTAAATAGAAAGGGGTTCAAAATTGGTTGAAAGAGTAATTACAGGATTAATTTTAGTTACACTTACTGCAGTATTACTTTGGGTTCCCGCTTTAAGGTTGTTCCTTACTGTATTTATTGCCTTCCTCGCAACTACAGCAGGTTACGAATTTATGAAAATGATTGAAGGGAAAAATAGCAATCTCCTATATTACATATCAGTTGCACTCATTCCCATTGCAATTTTCAGTGGATTTATTGGTGAAATTAAGCACTTACACCTAATCTACATAATTCTCTTCGGGATAATAGCCGTTATCTATATATTCTTCAGCCCTACCTCAATCCAAAACCTTGTAGGTTCTGCTTTCATTCTTTTCTATTTCGGATGGATACCTGCTCACCTCATAATACTGCACAAGGAGAATAATGGACCTGGCTTAATTACACTTTTTATCGTTGCAGTTGCTTTGTGTGATAGTGGAGCATACTTAGTAGGTAAAACCATTGGCAAATACAAACTTGCACCTACCCTCAGTCCCAACAAAACATTGGAAGGAAGCATTGGAGGATTTGTATTCAGTATATTAGGAATGCTTATTCTCTGGCTACTACATATATATTACTTTACAGAATTCCTGCCAAAATCAACTATGCTTTACTATGTAAAATGGGGTATAATTCTCTCCATACTAAGTCAATTAGGGGACTTACTTGAATCTCGCTGGAAACGCGAGGCAGGGATAAAAGATTCAGGCTCAATTTTCCCTGGCCATGGTGGAGTTTTAGACCGGTGCGATGGGATGTTATTTTCTTTCCCACTCTTCTTTTATTTACATTGAGAAATTTTTCTAAATATACTGTGAGACATAAAAACT
>CAZZMK010000387.1:0-7319 GCA_964655185.1 uncultured Nitrospirales bacterium
TTATCCGATGGAATTAACAGGAGTAATACCATCGGGGAGTGAAGGAGAGAAGTTCTTTCAAGATTTGTGGAAATTATATTTCAATACTATTGGGATTGAGGAGCGGGTAAATAGAGATTTACAGAAAAAATGTGTGCCCAAGAAATTTCAAAAGTGGCTTTGTGAATTTAATTTTAGAGAAATAGAACCTCACCTCCCTTTTACTCAGATGGAGTTATTATAGGTTAGATTAAAATCGTTAAAAGTATCTCTACCCATTGAATGGTATATAATTCCTTAATTTACATAAGGAGTTTTATTATGGAAAAGTGGAAAGAATCTTCTTTGGTATACGAAGGTAAAATTGTAAACTTGCGGGTGGGTACTGTAGTTTTGGAAGGTGATGGTACTGCATATAGAGAGGTGGTTGAACATCCAGGGGGAGTGTGTATAGTTCCGCTTTTGGGGGATAGGGTAATTTTAGTTAAACAATTTCGTATTGCAGTAGAGGATTATGTTGTAGAGGCGCCTGCTGGTAAGATTGAAAAGGGTGATGACCCTATACAGCGTGCTAAGCAAGAATTATTGGAAGAAACTGGTTATGAGGCGGAGATGGTAGAATACTTAGGCTCTGCATATTCATCTGTGGGATATTGTTCTGAGGTAATAAACTTCTATTTAGCAAGGGGGCTAAAGTATGTAGGATGTAAACCTGAAGAGGATGAGAAAATCGAAATTATTGAGATGAAGTTGGAAGAAGTAAGGGAGAAACTCGAGAAGTTTGCGTTTAGAGATAGCAAAACTTACATAGCATTGCAGGCTATGTTATACAAGTTATCACAGGAGGATAGTAAGGTCTAAATTCAGTTGTGTTCTTTCCTACTATTTTCTATTATGTTTAGGATTTTCTGAGCATTTTCGAGGTTTGGATTAATCTGTAAGGCTTTTCGAGAAAATATTTGAGCGTTTTCTACGTCTCCTACTTCGAGATATAGGGCTGAAATGTTGCTGAGTATTTCTGGGTCATCGGGCTTAATCTGCAGGGACTTAAGATAATTATTGAGGGCATCTTGATACCTACCTAATTGCTGATAAGCAAAAGCGAGGTCATTGTATGGTTCATATTTGTTTGGATAAAGTTCAGTGGTTTTCTGCAGAACTGGTATAGCCTCTATATATCTATTGCTTCTGAGCAAAGATGAGGCTAAATTGCATAGCCCAACATAACTTTTTGGTTCGAATTGAAGTGTCCTCCTAAATAAAGTCTCGCTATTTTGCCAGTAAGATGTTAGGTTAAATGAATAGATTGTAAATATGAGGAGAATAAGAGATAGTAGGATAAGGTAAATAACTTTGAAAGGTCTTTCATTGTTCCTTGGGAGATATATAAGCCATAAAGCAAGGGCTATGTGGGATGGATAGGTAAATCTATCTGCTATTAGGTGATGTCCAAATGGGATTACACCAGAGATGGGTATTAGGGGGAGTAAAAACATTAGGTATGTTAGTAATCCTGTGGTTTTGCTTTGGGAAAACAAAACCCAACCTAAAGTAAATATTAAAAATATTAGAGCAAAGGATATGAGGTAGAAGGGATTTTTAAATACAGGCTCGCCAAGTTTCTGTCCCGAGAATAAGTAATAATCTATTCCGAAAGGAGTATGTAGGTCTACAGGTAAGAATGAAAGGAGTAAGTAATGAGATAGGGATAGCATTTCTCTGGATAACCTGTCCGAAATGGTAAGGAATTGGTCGGGAACTATAGCCTCCTTTTCTGAGTGTAATGTAACAATTGCCACCAAGATAGAGATTAATAGGAACGGAATAGATTTTATGAGAACAGAGGATAGTTTTTCATCAAGAGTAATTTTCTTTTTATACAAGAAGTAGATAAGGGGTAGAAAAAACGGAAAGACCATTGAAATGGGTTTTGATAGGGAGGATAGTATAAAGTATATAAGGCTTTTCACATAGTTTTTTGAGTCTCCTGATTTTAGGTATTTTACAAATTCAATCAACATTAAAATTAGAAACAATGTTGATAACAGGTCTTTTCTACTCGCAATCCAGCAGACAGGTTCGACTCTTAGGGGATGGATAGCGAATATAGCAGTTGATAGGAAAACTAATAAACTTTCCCCGTTTATTAATGCTAAAAGCCTCCAAAGTAGTAGCGAGTTAACAATGTGAAGTAGCAAATTAACAAAGTGATGCCAGCCTGATTTTTCCCCAAATAGGTTTGTATCAATTTGATGTGAGATTTTGGTTAAAGGAGCCCAAAAACCATCGTCGGTAGAAGTGATAGCCCATTTCAAAAAAGTTGGGGAATAGAATTTACCTTTTGCAGATTTTGCTATTGTGTAGGTGTAATCGTCGTAGTAGACAAAGTCAAAGTAGATAGAGTTGCCAAACACAAATATAATGAGTGCTATAAGAAAGCCATTCCAGGTAGGACAGGTACTTCGGGGATTCTTTAAAATCCTAATAAGGTTTGAGGAGATATTATTTCCTTTTTTCTCAAGAGTGCAGGATACCGATTCGCAACTTTTTTTATCCATTGAGTATTTAGTCGGAATTGGATAAGAGTTTGTCTAACAACTCCATTAAAATTGAGTATAATTCAGCATTAGTTTTGGCAGTGCACAGCTTTTCTACATTTCCCTTATTAGAGAGAAATTGTCCGATTTCAGACATTATGTTGAGAAATTCATTATCTTTATTATCAGGAGCAACTACAAAGAAAAAGAGTTTGCTTAGTTTCCCATCGATAGAGCCAAAGGCAACGCCATCAGGGGATATTAGTACTCCTATTATGAAGTCTGGAAGTGTAGGGATTTTACAGTGTGGCAAGGCTATACCGTCTTGAAGTCCTGTAGAACCCAAAAATTCTCTGTTTTGAAGGTATTGATAGACAGTAGTGGAGTTAATATGTGGCTCATTAATTACGGATTCACAAAGTTCTGCAATTTTTTGTAGTATTAGTGGTTTTGTTACATTTTCAGAGTAGATACACACGGTTTCTGGTTTTATGTATTTTCTCAAATCTGTTTTCATATCTCCTCCATGCGAAGTATTTAATTTTACTATAGAATCTCTTTATATATTAACTGATAGAAACTGGTTTTTGTCACATTTTTAAAGATTGATTTGTTTTGGTGGTTTGAGTAAAACTTAAATAGAGGCCGAGAATTGTGATTATTGACTCGATTATCCAAAAAGTCAATAGTGAATTCCAAACTCCTTTTGTGAATCCGTAACTATGTAAGCCTACGCCTAAGAGGTTAACCCCCCACCAAGAAAAGGCTACTACCATTCCGAGTATAATGGATGTCCAAACGATACCTGTATTGCTCAAGATTTTTGCCAGTTTTGCATGCATAATTATTAGACACCAGAGAACAATCAGTAAAGCGCCATTTTCTTTTGGGTCCCACCCCCAGAACCTTCCCCAACTATACTGAGCCCATATTCCGCCTAAAACTGTCCCAATCAGAGAGAAGACGAAACAAAAACACACTACTCCGTAAATAGTTTTTGAAAGGCTTGAGTAGAATTCGGGTGTATCTTTTTTCCAGCCCAGTATTTTGCCAAATATCCATATATGGCTGATAGCAGATGCAACCAAGCCTGCTCCATAACCTATTACGATTGTTGTCACATGTGCAGTTAACCAGAAATTAGTGTCAAGTACCGCGATAAGTGCAGGCATAGTATCTGTGCCTTCGACCATTTCATACCTATTTGCGATAAACAAACCTGCTAATCCGAGAAAACTGGATATACTTAAGAGAAAGTCCTGTTTCATAAGTTTTACCAGAATTAACGATAGGGTTACTGCTACTGCAGTGGAAAATAAGATTGTTTCGTATAATGTAGTTACAGGCGGTCTTCCTCGAATTATGCACCTGAGAGTAATTGCAGTTATCAACAGGGCCAATGCAATTGTATTAATCAGTGTTGTTGAAGTTAATAAGATTTTACTGTTTAACCTTAGCCACCAGAAGGCGGTAAGTATTACTCCGAGGAAGAAAATCCATTGGCTGTAAAATAGAAAATCGAGGTCGTAATAGAGCACCTCGAGAGAGAGTTTATTTGTTTCTCGTCGATTTTTTGAGATTTCGTCCAATTTGTTACAGATGGCTGTGAATTTAGATACAAATTTTTGTGGATTTCCCTTTGAATCTTCAACCTGTGTAAATAGTTCTAAGAGAGTAGTGTCAGGTTGAGATTCTTTTTCAGGGTCAAACACATCTATTACACTGCTTATTGGTGATATCCAAGTATCTGAGGTAGGGTCAGTGGGAGGGACTACTGCAAAGTGCTCTGCTTTAACAAATAGTTCGTTTACTTGCATTAATATATTTCGAAGAACAGTTAATTCTTTATTTGCCTTTTCCTTGGGAAGGGATTGGGCACTTTCTTTTAGGGTCTTCTTAACTTTATGGAAATTTTTCACAAGTTCAAGAAAGGATATTTCTGAAGGATTACTAAAGATTGAAGCAAGTATGCAATCAGGTGGTATTGAGAATTTTGCACTTGAAAAATCGAGGTAATGAAAAATTTCTTCAAAATCTTGCAAATTTTCTGCAAGATTTAATATCTGGTCTTGGATGTGGGTTCTTTTTTGTGGTGGGATATTTTTGAAAGTTTCCGCTTGGGAAATAATTTTTTCTCTGGCAGGATACAGTTCATTGTATGAATATCTGTCTCTTTTTTTCTCGTGGGTTTTGAGTCCGAAGAATTCTAACACAGCATTATCTTGGATTATAAAGACGGGATATTCTTTGCTGACTTGAGGGAAGAATAAAGTATTGAGAAACCATTGAATAGGTGATATCTTGGTACCGTCGGACAATCTGATATATGTTCTACCACTGAAACGGATAAGAAGAATTCTGGCATGGGTATTCCAAGGCTTTACCCGCCCTTCTGACTGAATAGGGAGTTTTTTTGCCAGGGACAAGGTTTCTTTGTTCCAGATGGGTAGATTGACAATTGGTGTGGTTTCAGTAAGTTCAGAAGCAATCGGTTGTGTGTTTTCTTGCACTGAGGATATTGAGTGTCCACATATTAATATAAGTAGTAGAGCAAACCTCATATTACTTTGCGGTCCTTATATATCGGAAGAGTTTTTGAGTGAAATGGATTAACAAACCTGCTGATATTATTAGGCATGAAAGAAGAGGGATTTTTTCCGCCGGGTTTTGTGATATTGCTAAGACAGAAAAATCTCTTATTCCATTTCCAGTTTGTGCATAACCCCATGATGCCTGATAGATAGTGTAACCCATAAATCGCAAAGGCTCATTCATTTTTATTATTGCTCTTTGTTCCCAAATATTGCTTTTACATATTACTTCACTCGAGAAGAATTTGGGTTTATTAGTACGTGGATAAAATTCTTTGGTAAATTTTATGAGTTTAATTTGGAAAGGTAGGGGTTCTCTGACTCTTCTGAGGCCTATAGCGAAGTTATTAGCTCCGACTTTCACCACCCAAGGAGATTTCTCTCCACCCCATAGTAAACTAATTTGGTTTCCAGATGGCGACGAGATTTCTACATAAACGCCGGGTAAATTTTTTTCTTCATTGATTTCAGGAGTGAGGGGAGCAAGATATACTCCCTGTATACTTCCTTCTGCACCGGGCACGGCAAGATGTGGTTCCGCATTTCGATAATATCTCATAAGAGTTAGTTTGAAGGGCAATTCGTTCGAATAGAACGTTTTGGATAGTCCGCCTTTTAGGAAAGAAAACTGTTTTTCATTTATTACCCATTCTTTTATTGGTACTCCAGAATCCTCTGCTATCTGCCATATATATATTTCCCAGTTTTGAGGGGATTCGATGGTATTTTCTGTTTCTCCTTCGAATAATGAAACCGTACCTTCTTTTCCCCAGATATGCCCCCAGAATCCACCTATAATAAGTAAAATTACTCCACTGTGGGCGATAAGCATTCCTGGTCTTTTGATACTTTTTGGGGCAAGTATTATTCCACCTACAAATAGGTTTATTAGCATTAAAACAAGTAGTAATCCCCCGCCGGGGAGTGGAATTGGTATGGTCGCAAACAACCAGTGGACTAAAAATATAGATGTAAAATATTTTTTTTGGACTTCATAGATGCCTTTTTCAGTTTGGGCTAATGTACCGAATAGCACGACCAAAAGCAAAAATATCAAGATAATCACGGATAATTTATATGAGCCGATGATGTTAAGAAATTTGTTTTTTGGATTATTTAGGCTCATTTTTCAGCATTCTTTAGTTTCAAGGAATTGCATAATTCAATAAATTTTTCTTTCTCTGCATTAACTTCAGTTTCTGGACCTATCATTTTTATGAATATGGTTTTGTCATCAAGGGGGCAAATAGTACCTATAAGTTTATAGTTTGGATATTCTCCGCCTCCCATATCTGTATATGTGCCACTTATTTCGATAAGTGGACATCTCTTTTCGAGTATAGTTATTTCAGGTAATTGTGATAAATCGGTGTCGTCAATGTTTACTTTCCCCATTTGCTTTGCCCACCGAGAGATGTTTGCTTGAATTCCCCCTGCTTGAGATGAAATTACCGTTATGTAGCATTCCCAATGTGAATTTGGACCTCCGTTGAAAGTTACTATTCTCATAGGTTTTTTAGTAGCCTCAACCCATCCTTCTGGTATGCTCCAAGTTAGGTTAAAATCTATAAAACCACCAACCTGTTTGTTTTCTTCTAATTTTTCGAATATTGGAGGTTTGAGATTAGGATTCAAGTTTTCTTGGGTCTGGGGAATTTGAGGAGAAGGAGTAGAAAAGTTTTCCTGCTCAATGGGCAATATGCCAAACCTTTGTGGAGCGGGTAGAGGAATCAATGGTGTATTTCGAGTGGCTAATGGTTCTCTACCTGGCTTTATCTCATTAGTGTTGTTTTCGCATGAAAAAGTTAAGATTAGTAGAGAAAGAAAGGTTGTTAATCGCAAAACCTTGCCCAAAGTGAAGTACTCCTAACTGATTGATGGTATAATAAAATTTAGAAGAGGAATTTTATCATTTTTCAAGTGGTTTATCATAATGAATTAATAAGGTGTAATAATGTGTGACATATTATTGGTGTCTGTTCAACCCAATCTTGATATTCTTGGCCTTAAAGGCATACATCAATTTTTGAGGGAAAAATCTTACGATTCTGTATTGCTATATTTACCTGTTTATTTATCTTATATTAACAACAGCAAACAGCATATAAAAGATTTCCTTATTAAAGAGTGCCCTTCTGTAGTGGGCATAAGCCTTACATCTGAAGATTTTGAAACTGCGGAGCATTTTACTAAGTTAGTTCGTGAGGTTCTT
>CAZZMK010000388.1:0-15950 GCA_964655185.1 uncultured Nitrospirales bacterium
AATAACGAACAGAGAACGTCCATACGAATTAATATCTCAGATTGAAGAACATAAGATAGATGAGGGGACCCCACAGGAAGGTAAAGACATTGAAATAGAGGGGCCCCTATCACTCGAAAAAGTAACTGCGGATATGGAAAAAGAGTTAATTTTGAAGACCCTTGAAAAGTTCAGATGGAATAAAACAAAAACTGCAGAGCATCTTGGGCTTAAGCGAACTACACTTCAATATAAAATGAAAAAATTAGGGATAGAATAGCTAAATTACAAACAAATATAGAGGGGGATTAAACAAAGGTTATTATTATCCTCAGAAGATGTGGGTGTGCTTTAAGATTTCATTAAAGGGATGTTAAGCGGGTTATACCTTTTTTAGCGATGTCTTTTCTGTAATGCATCCCTTCGAAATATATTTTATCTATTGCTGAGTATACTCTTTCGGTGGCTTTCTTTAAATCTGAATCCCACCCAGTAATATTTAAAACCCGACCCCCATTTGTAAATATTTTGTGGTCTTTCTCAATTGTTCCAGCGTGGAAAACAACAATGTTAGGGTCTTTTTCTGCTTCTTCAATTCCTGTGATCAACTTGCCTTTTTCGTAATTACCAGGATACCCACCGCTTGCAAGTACAACTGTGACACAGGCGAAATCATGATACTCAATACTGCACTTATCAAGTGTACCATTTACGCAACTGAGGAATAACGGGACTATGTCTGACTTCATCCTTGGTAAAATTGCTTGGGTCTCGGGGTCACCAAACCTGACATTAAACTCTACTACGTAAGGGTCCGTGCCAATAATCATTAAGCCAGCATATAGTATCCCTTTGAAGGGTATTCCTCGTTGTGCCATAGCGTTTATTGCTGGAATTAAAATTTTATTTTTAATTTTTTCCTCTACATCAGAGGTCACAACTGGAGCAGGGGAATATGCACCCATTCCTCCTGTATTTGGGCCCTCGTCATTATCGAAAACGGGCTTATGGTCTTGACTACTTGCAAGAGGTAGTATATTTTTTCCATCTGAGAAAGCAAGTATACTTGCTTCCTCACCTTTGAGATATTCTTCTATTACGACAGTCTCACCAGATTTCCCGAAAACTTTCTGGACCATAATCTCATTTAATGCTTTAAAGGCAATTTGTTCGTCGTGAGCAACGGTAACTCCTTTCCCGGCGGCTAATCCATCCGCCTTTATAACTATGGGGACACCTGTAGATTTTATGTAATTTTTAGCGGATTCAATATCTGAAAAAACTTCATATTTCGCTGTAGGAATGTTATGCTCTTTCATTAATTGCTTGGCAAAAGATTTACTTGCCTCTAATTTTGATGCTTCGGCAGATGGTCCAAAAACAGGTATGCCATCTTTAGACAATTCATTGGTAATCCCCGAAGCAAGAGGGTCTTCAGGTCCAACTACTACCAGGTCTATTTTTTCGGTTTTAATATATTGCTTTATCAATTCAAAATCTTTAACTCCACCTGGAAGGCATTTTCCTTTTTCTAAACGGGTTATACCAGGATTTCCAGGAAGAGCATATACAGTTTCTACTTCTTTACTCTGGGCAATTTTCCAACATAAAGCATGTTCTCTACCACCACTTCCGATAACAAGGATTCTCATATCTGCTCCTCCTTATGAACTATGGTTTACCTTTAAAGAATATTGGTATTTCTTCAGTTG
This sequence comes from uncultured Nitrospirales bacterium, assembly GCA_964655185.1. GTDB lineage: Bacteria > Hydrogenedentota > Hydrogenedentia > Hydrogenedentales > Hydrogenedentaceae > Hydrogenedens. The sequence goes on from CAZZMK010000388.1 coordinate 1,692, forward strand.
GAGATATATACCCTTTTTTCTCTAAAAATTCTGCGAGGGCGTTGTCATATTTTGAAGTGCAGGCAAAAGCCTCCTTTGCAAGTCTAAACCTTGTGGGGAAAGATACGGAACCTTCGTGGGCTCGCATCTCATGAATTACAAGGGGATAATAAATGCTATCAACTACTACTGTAACATATCTAAAGTTTTTTGCGGCTGCTCTGATTAATGTAATTCCGCCGATGTCAATCTGGTCAAACACTTCATCTATAGCACCGCCGGCGAGTTCAACTATTTTTGCAACAGGCTTAGGATTTACAACCACAAGGTCAATCCAAGGGAAATTGTAGGTTGCCATTTGTTCGCAGTGAAGTTTATTATCACGGAGCGCTAATATTCCTGCGTGAATTTTAGGATGTAATGTTTTTAATCGTCCACCTAAAATTTCCGGTATGCCTGTGTAATCTCCTATGTAAATTGAGGGAATCCCATTTTCCCGTAGTAGTTCGTTGGTTCCTACTGTGGCTATTATTTCTACTCCATTTTCGTGTAAGAATTTTGCAAATTCAACAAGGTTTGTCTTATCGTAACAACTCATAATGGCTCTTTTAATTTTGACCATAATTTGTTCCTTTTATTTAATTTCAAAACAGTTGGGATGGGGTATTTGTTTGCTCAAATCTAACTTCAATTTCACCTCTCAATAATTTCATTACTTCTTGTATATCAAGCCAGGCTTTCTTTTTATCTTGAGGATTTCTTAAAAGGTAAGCAGGGTGGTATGTAACTCGTAGCGGAATTCCATGATAATTGTGCCATATACCTCTTAATTTTTCTATACTATCTTTCGTCTTAAGTAGTGTTTGTGCGGAGACTCTTCCAAGTGCACAAATAACCTTTGGCTTTATCAGTTCAATTTGGCGAATTAGGTAAGGCTCACAATGATATACCTCAATAGGATTAGGTTCTCTATTGTTGGGAGGTCGACATTTTAAGACATTGCAAATATAGACATCTTCCCTCTTCATTTTCATACCTTTTACAATTATATCAGTAAGGAGTTGACCGGCTCTTCCTACAAATGGGAGTCCTTGCCTATCTTCTTCAGCACCTGGTGCCTCACCTACAAAAACAAGTTGGGCTAAAGGATTACCCGTACCAAATACCGTTTGAGTGCGAGTGGAGTGGAGAGGGCATTTTCTACATTCTTTAACTTCCTCATTTATCAGGTCGAGTGCTTTTTGAATTTCTATGTATTTAGTTTTCAAATTGTCCGGTATTGAGAAAGTAACGGGTTCTTTCTCTTTTCTTATCGTTTCAGTATTTGGCTCTTCTTTTTTAGTTTCCTCATTTAGGGCATTAAATCTTTTTATTTTCTGTGCAAATCTATTTGGGTCAAACTCATTCCACTTTTTTAAAAAATCCTCGGAAACTAAGAGAGTACTTTTATGCCCTGTTTCTAAGATATTAATTAGTTCTTCAACGCAATCTAATATTATATCTCTAATTTTCATACGTTAATATCAGGCTGTTTTTTATCGTATAATATATCAACTTAAAAATAAAATATTCTATTTTGTGGGTGAAAGAAAATACAGAACATTGGTTTGCAATGTTTCACAGGTTTTCAGAAATATGAAATTAGAAGAAGAGGTAGTTGAAATACTTAAGAAGAAAAAATTAACACTGGCTACAGCCGAGTCCTGTACAGGAGGTTTGTTATCTAATAGAATAACTAATATACCTGGTGCCTCTGAAGTCTATATTGGTGGCGTTGTAGCATATAGTAATGATGTGAAGGTAAAGGTGTTAGGTGTTTCCCCGTTAAATCTTGAGAAATATGGTGCGGTAAGCGAGGAAGTAGCGAGGGAAATGGCAACGGGAATATGTAAGCTTACTGGGGCAGTTATAGGAATTGGTATTACAGGTATAGCAGGGCCATCCGGGGGGACGGCGTTAAAACCAGTAGGGTTAGTCTATATAGGAATTTTTGATACTATTACAGGTAGGATTGGGGTTTTTAAGAATAATTTTACTGGTTCGAGAGAGGAGATAAAGTTCCAAAGTGCAGAGGCTGGTCTGAGGGTAATTCTTAACCATATAGATAAGAATCTTAACCAATAATCTTAAAGTAAGGCGTCAAGAGATGAGTGCAGAATTTGTACATCTCCATACACACTCCGAATACAGTATGTTGGACGGGATGTCCAAAATTGAGGACCTAATAAAACTTTGCGTCGAGTACAAAATGCCTGCTCTGGCATTAACAGAACACGGGAATATGTTTAGTGCAGTACCATTTTCAATAGCGGTTGAGAAGCATAATAAGGATAATGAATACAAAATTAAACCTATAATAGGGTGTGAGTTTTATATTGCCCCGAGGTCGAGAACTGATAAAGAATTTGTTGAATTTGGGAAAGAATATCATCACATTATACTTCTTTGCACAAAAAATATTGGCTACAAAAATTTATGCAAATTATCTACAATTTCATTTATGGAGGGGTACTACAAAAAACCAAGAATAGACATGGAGGTTTTGGCAAAGTATAATGAAGGGTTGATTCTTGGCACTGCTTGTTTGAGCGGGAGATTTGCAAGAGCCCTACTTGAGGACGATGAAGAAACAGCGAAAAAAACTTTAGATTCTTATATAGACATATTTGGAAAAGATAGAATTTTTGTAGAGATAATGTACCATGGCCTTCCAGATGAAGATAAGATAAATCCAAAAATTATAGAAATTTCTAAGAAGTATGGTTTACTCACAGTGGCTACTCAAGATTCACATTACACATATCCGAGCGATTTCGATGCTCACGAAATACTTTTGTGCATCCAAACCAACAAAAAAATAACCGATGAAAATCGGATGAGATTTGGGAGCGAACAGTTTTACTTTAGAAGTCCTGAAGAGATGTATACGGTATTTAAGGATTATCCTGAATTTTGTAAAAATACTCTAAAGATTGCCGAACAATGTGAGTTTATGGTAATCCAAAAGGAGCATTTGGTACCTGAATTTAAGCCTGAGGATGGTTCCGATTCAACTACTTATTTAAGAAAACTTGTTTATAAAGGTTTAGAAAAGAGATTTGGGAAGAATCCGCCACAAAAATATATAGAGCGGATGGAATACGAATTAAAAACCATAGAATATTTTAAGTTCGAGGATTACTTTTTAGTGGTATGGGATTTAGTAAATTTTGCTAAAAGTAGAGGGATTTATGTAGGACCTGGTAGGGGTTCAGCGGCAGGTAGTTTAGTAGCATATTTACTCGAGATTACGGATGTAGACCCGATTAAATACGATTTGCTTTTTGAGAGGTTCCTCAACCCAAATAGAAAAAAGATGCCTGACATTGATACTGATTTCGAAGATACAAGGAGGGAGGAAATTATTGAGTATGCTATATCAAAATATGGAGTAGAGAATGTTTCACAAATAGCGACATTCAACAGGATGAAGGCAAAAAATGTATTAAGAGATGTGGCGAGGGTGCTTGGATTATCGGTAAGTGAAATAGACCCAGTAGCAAAGGAAATAAAACAAGGGCACACTCTATCACAAGCGCTTCAGTCATCTACAGAATTAAGGAACATGGTTGAGGGCAATCCGAGGATTAAGAAAGTATGGGAGTATGCTTTGAAATTAGAAGGGACAATAAAAACGAGTGGGACTCACGCGGCTGGTATAGTAATTTCGAAGAAGCCAATTGTAGAAACGGTAGCGTTGTATAGAGAAAAAAACTCTGATTTTAATGCTACTCAGGCTGAAAAGGATTGTGTAGAACATCTTGGATTATTGAAAATGGATATATTGGGTTTAAAGACATTAACAGTGATTAAGGAATGTCTTGCGTTAATCAAGAAACACAAGAGAATAACCCTTGATATAAAGAACATACCACTTGATGACAAGAAAACATTTGAGTTAATTCAAAAAGGACATACAATGGGGGTATTTCAATTGGAAAGTCAAGGGATGAGAGAAACTGCGGTTAGATTGAAAGCACAATCATTCGAAGAAATTTCAGCTCTTATCGCATTGTACAGACCTGGACCATTAAACTTTATAAATACATTTGTAGAATATAAGTTTCATCCTGAAAGAATAACCTATTGGCATCCAATGATTGAGCCAGTGGTAAAAGAGACCTATGGCATACCTATTTACCAAGAACAAATAATGCAAATAGCTCAAAAGTGTGCAGGTTTTTCACTTGCGGAAGCAGACATTTTGAGAGAAGGCATGTCAAAAAAGAGAGAAGGTATCATAAGGGAAATGAAGCCTTTATTCATAGAAGGTTGTAAAAAGCAAGGGATAGATGAAAATTTGGCTTTACAAATATTTGAAAACATTCAGAATTTTGCAAAATATGGGTTTAATAAATCTCATAGTGTTGCATACACGATGTTGTCTTACAGAACTGCTTATCTTAAAGCGCATTATCCTGAAGAGTTTATGTGTGCTCTTCTGACAAGTGAAATAGGAAATACAGATAAGACTATGGCTTATGTCGAAGAAGCCAAACGTATGGGGATAAAGATATTACCTCCCGACATAAACAAGAGTGCTGTAGTATATACTTTAGAAAGGGGAAATATAAGATTTGCTTTATTGGCTATTAGAAATTTAGGTCAAAGTGTATGTGAGGCTATCGTAGGAGAGCGACAAAAAAATGGACCTTATAAAGACTTCTTTGATTTTTGCAGAAGATTAGACTCGAAGTATTTGAACAAACGTGTTTTAGAGAATTTAGTAAAGGCAGGGGCATTCGACTCATTTGGGGTCTCGCGAAAAAAGACTTTTGAGTGTATAGAAATAGCTATGGAGGAGAAACAAAAATTTCAGAGGGTTAAAAATGAAGGGTTCGAGACTGCAAGTTTATTTGGAGCAGAGGAAGAGAAAAGTTTTTACACATATAAAGAAGTTAAAATAGAAAACCCAGAAGAGGAATGGAGTCTTTCAGAAAAATTATCCAATGAAAAAGATGCATTGGGATTTTACCTATCGGGACATCCATTAGAGCCTTTTAAACAAGTAGTGGATGTATGGACTGCGCCTAACTCTTTAATTAATAAATCTCGAGAGGGGGATGAACTCATTGTAGGCGGAATTATTACTTTCATAAAAAAGGCAACAGATAAAAATAATAAGGAAATAGTTTTTGTTAGGTTTGATTCGCTCAAAAACTCGTATGAAGTCACCTTTTTCAACAATACTTATGAGAAATACAAAGATTTGTTATACATGGAAAATGTATTATTCTTGCTGACGAGGGTTTCAATGAGGAACAATACTCCTGGTTTAATTGCAAGAGAAATTGTATCTCCTGAGCAACTTATTCATTTTGCAAGGACATTCCATGTCAAGATTAATCCAACTGTTTCTGGGCAAACTATAGATAGTATTCTACGGATTTTTGCAAAGCATTTGGGTAAGTGTCAGGTATTTTTCCACTACGATGACATATATAGTGGAAGAGAGTTTGTAATTCAAGTACATTCGGATTATAAGGTTGCGCCATCCACTAATCTTATTAAACAGGTTGAGGACCTACTCGGAGAAGGCACTGCATGGTTTAGTCCGGGATATGAGATTTCTTTAATAAGAAGTAAATATCAAGAAAAAGATAGTCATATGTACATGGTGGCTAAATAGTAATTTGAATCTTGAGAGATATTATACTTGCACAGGCTGAGCAAACTTGAGAACATCAATATATTTTACTCCCTTATCAATCAAGGCATTTTTCAGTTCATTTATGGGTTTTGGTTCTCCGTGGACTAAGAGAACCTTTGTATCTGTACCCGCATAATGAGCGCCAAATTCAATAAGTTCTGATTTACCTGCATGAGCACTGAACTCATTCATAATCTTGACTTTTGCTTTTCTTTCTACAACAGTGCCGAGTATTCGCAAGCGTGTTTCTTTCTCTACTATTTTTCTACCCAAAGTATGTTCTGCTTGAAAACCTATAATCAAAACAATATTTCGAGGGTCAGAAATGTGATTTTTTAGATGGTGTAAAATCCTACCATATTCACACATACCTGAAGCGGAAATGATAATAGCGGGACCATCAAGGGAATTTAATCCCATAGATTCTTCTTGAGACCTGATATATCTTATATGTTTTAAGTCAAATGGGTTACCTACTTCCTTGAGTTGTTTCTGAAATTCCTCATCAAATGATTCCATGTGAAGTCTAAATATTTCCGTAATATCAACCGCAAGTGGGCTATCTACGAACACAGGTATATCAGGTATTCTGTTCTGACTTTCGAGTCTATGTAGGGCATAGATAAATTCTTGGGTCCTTTCGAGAGCAAAACTTGGAACAATAATCTTTCCTCTTTCGTTGTACGCTTCTTTTACGATTTCTTCCAGTTTATTTTCCATTTGTTCGATATTGCCGTGGTCTCTATCACCGTAAGTAGATTCCATAATCAAGATATCACACGGTTTTGGTTCCCATGGGTCTGCCAATATAGGCATATTTTTTCTACCAATATCGCCTGAAAAGATTAATCTTTTCCACTTACCATTCTCGCGATATTCGAGTTCAACCATCGCTGAACCCAAAACATGTCCAGCATCATGAAAGGTTAGGAAGACATCGTTGGCTACGGGAACTCTCATTTCATATGAGATAGAGATAAATCTACGCATAATGGGGTTTACATCCTCCATAGTATATAGAGGAGGCACGAAGGTCATTTGTTTTTTAGATAACCACTGAGCATCTTTTTCTTGGATATGGGCACTGTCTTTGAGCATAACGGAACATAGGTCTCGAGTGGCAGGCGTAGCATAGACAGGGCCTTTGAATCCTTTTCTACCAACAAGTGGTAGTAAACCACTATGGTCAATGTGAGCGTGACTTAAAATTATACAATCCAATTTTGTAACATCTAATGGGTTTTGTCTATTTTTCTGGTCTGCTTCTATTCTTCTACCTTGAAATAACCCACAATCGAGTAATATTCTTGAGTTATTTACTTCTATAAGGTGTTTGCTACCCGTTACTTCTTCCGCAGCCCCATAAGCGGTGATTTTCATTCTCCTGCCTCCCTATTTCTAATAACAGGTGGGTGAGTTTTATACCATTCAATACACCTTGCTACTAATCTTTTGGGGTCGCTATCAAATATGATATTTGAACCAGTTTTTTTCTCAATTATAGGTAGGATATCATCGATATGGTCAGCCACTCCCCCCGAACCTATTAGTACACCTATTGGCCTTCCCTCATCATAGGCAATTGCAAATTCACCGAGTGTACCTGAGCGTCCTCCCACAATTATGATAATGTCGCAACTTCTAACTCCTATTACTTCTCTTCCCATTAGTCCCGAGCCTGTGTATATCATAATGTCGATATGGTCAAGTGGACTGCCGTAAACATGGACGTGTTCGTGTTCACTTAATGCGGGGGAAACTCCTACAGTTAAACCGCCTTTTTGTTTACAACCTTTAACAGCTTCATGGGGCAAGCCAGGACACCCGCCAGTAAGTATTACACATCCGTGTTCAGCAATTGCTTCTCCTAAGGCTCTGCATTTCTCAGCAATTTCAGGCGATATTTCACCTCCCGCAGAACCCATAACACCTATTTTGATTTTCGGTCGGTCCATACTACAGTCCTTTCTCCTTTTTAAGTTTTTTAACTTTGGCAAGCATTTCTTTTGCGTGTGATATACTAATTTCTGAAACATTTCCGCTAAGCATACGTGCTATTTCTTCTTCTCTTCCCTTCTCGTGGAGTAAGTTAACTTGAGCAACTGTTCTATTGGATTTGATTACCTTAGATACGAGGTAATGGCAATCGGCAATAACAGCAATTTGGGGCATATGAGTTATAAGGATAATCTGGCGATGTCTTCCTAATTCAATGAGTTTTTCTGCTACCTTGGGAGCCATCACTCCTCCTATCCCTGAATCAATTTCATCAAAGACCAATGTAGGTATTCTATCAACATCTGCTAATACTGTTTTAATAGCAAGCATAACTCTCGAAATTTCTCCACCGGAAGCAACATATTTAAGAGGTTTTTCTTCCTCTCCGAGATTGGAAGAGAAAAGAAATTGAATTTGGTCAATACCGTTATATGAAAGTTCTGTTGGTGAAATGCCTACAGTAAATTTGCAATTTTTCATCCCAAGGTCTTTTAGTATGTTCGAAATTGCCTCTGCCAATAGAGGCAACCTTTCTTTTCTTATATTTGAGAGTTCAGATGCTTCTTTAATAATCTCATCAAATAATCTTTTTCTTTCTTGCTTTAAGTTGTCGAGTCTATCGTCTAAATTTTCAAACAATTGTAATTTTTCTTTAACTTTATTAGCATATTCGAGTACATTTTCTATTGAAGGACCGTACTTTTTCTTCAAGCGATTTATGAGGTTCAATCGCTGGTGAAGTTTTTCTAATTCTTCTTCAGAAATTTCCACAAGTTCACCACATCTTCTACATTCTCGTGCTAATTCCTCTAACTCACAGAGTATCTCATCCAATTTTGAATAGTAAGATTCGAAATTGTTTTCGTGTTGTTTTATTTCCGCCAGTAAATTTCTTACTCTATTCAGTAGAGAAATTACGCTTACTTCTGAACCAATAAGAATATCGTACGCTTCCTGGGAATTTCGTTTTATAGTTTCCAAATTTGTGTAATAATTGATTTGAGAACGTAGGGTTTCATCCTCTCTGGGTTGAGGTGCTACTTTTTGGATTTCATTTAGTTCGAAATTTAGGAGGTCGATTTCTCGGGTTTGTTTTAACTGAGATTCTTCGAGAAAGGCAATTTCCTCATCTAACTTCTTTAATCTCTTTACCTTCTCTCTTAACTCAATTCTGAGTTTTTCTGCTCCGATATAGTTATCTAACACTTCCAATTGATACTGAGAATTGAGTAAAGATTGATGTTCATATTGGCCATGAAAATCTACTAATTCGTTTCCAATAGATTGAAGAATTCCTATCGGGACTGGTCTACCAGAAACCCATGCCCTGCTTCTGCCATCTTTGAAAATCACTCGCGATAAGATTAGTCTGTTATCTTCAAATTCGATGCATTGAGTATCGAGTATATCTTTGAGTGCTGGAGAAATGCATTCAATTTTAAAGACTGCGTCTATTCGTGCTGAATCATAGCCTTGCCTTACGACTTCTGCAGAAGCCCGCTCACCTAATGCCATTTGTAATGCTTCTACGATAATAGATTTCCCTGCACCTGTTTCTCCTGTCAAGACATTGACACCCTTACTGAAATTTACTTCTACTTCATCAATTAATGCGAAGTTTTTTATACAAATACTCTCAAGCATATAGGCAAAGGCACCTATCTATTTAGTGTTAAGTATGCAAGGTACTCTTTATTTCCTGCTGGCCCTAATATTGGTGAGGGGACTACACCTTGCACTTTAAATCCGAGTCCTTCAGCAAAGTTTACAATTTCTTGCACCACCTTGTTTATAACTTCCGGTTTTTTTACTACACCACCTTTCTCAACATATACTTTTCCAGCCTCAAATTGTGGCTTAATTAATACCACACCTTCCGCAGGCGTTTCTACTAACTCGACAATTTTAGGAAGTATAAGTTTTAATGATATAAAAGAACAATCAATTGTAAAAAAATTTGGTTTCTCAGGCAACTGGTCAGGATTTAAATACCTAATATTACATCTCTCCATGACAACTACACGGGGATTGACTCTGAGTTTCCATGCTAATTGTCCGTAGCCGACATCTACAGCGTAAACTTTTAGAACTCCAAATTGAAGAAGGCAATCAGTAAATCCACCAGTAGATGCTCCTACATCTATAGCGATTTTATTCTTAACATTTATATTAAAATAATTAAGGGCATGTTCTAATTTAATTCCGCCTCTGCTTACATATTTTAAATCCTGTACTACTTTTAACTCTATATTGGGAGGAACTTTCATTCCGGGCTTATCAAGGCACACACCATTCTTATCAAATACTTTTCCTTCTCTAATTAGAGTTTGAGCCTGAGTCCTTGTTAGGTTCAATCTTTTTTGTAGTATGGTGTCTAACCTCTCACGCATTGTTTATAATTTAAAACAAAGTACTTTTAATTAGGAGGAAAAAAGTATTATTATCTTAACTAATAAGTGGTGAGAAAGGAAAACAGTATGAAGGAAAGATTGTGTAAGTATAGGATATGTTGCTTGAGTACTTTCGTAATTACATTTATTTTGAATGTGGTAGGATTTTCTGAAGCAACTATACAATTGCCTGAGATTCAGGCTCCAAGTCCTTCTGTAGTAAAGGTCCCTATTAGTTTCACCAATTCAACGCCTGAAATTTCAACAATCACATTGAAATGGATGACCAACACAAAGAACATATCAATTGTGGAAGTATCTGCACCTTCAAATTTTCAGAGTGACAAGAAATTTGTTTATAACAAGACAGGAAACCAACTTAACCTGGTAATCTATGGTGGAAATGGTCCTATTCAAAATGGGGTTATATGTGAAGTAGTACTGTTGTTGTCGGAAAATTTGCCCGAAGGTACAAACATTCAATTATCTGGAATTACAGCGGAAGGTGCTGATGCTCAGGCTCTTCCTCAGAAAATATCAGTTAGTAACGGTAAAATTACGGTAAAGAAGATAACTAATTATCATAGTGCAGATACAACAAAGAGTTGGTCTATTGATTTAACCGAACTTCTTAGAGTAATCCAATTATACAATGCGAGGGAATATCACTGCGAAAGAGGAACCGAGGATGGCTACGCACCTTTTTCAGGCGATAGGAATTGTACTCCTCATAGGTCAGATTACCAACCTCAAGATTGGAAGATACAATTAAATGAACTTTTAAGGATGATTCAATTCTTTAACTTCCCCGGAGGGAGTTATCACCCTGCGGAAGGCACAGAGGATGGGTATGCGCCCGGACCATTTCAACCTTAATTATTTGACTCATTCTCCTCTACTTTAAGAGGGTTAAGTAGCCACTCTTTGTAGAGTGTCTGGACACAAAAGAGGGCCAAATAGTAATATCCCAAATCGCTCAGATGGACATTATCCATCATTGCTTCGGGAGAATTGCAGTAATCAGGGTTTCCACCAGGGAAAGGGCTATAGTCTGGATATTGTCCTGGTAAAGTAACTGTCTGGGGTTTCAAATCTGGTGGGGCCCCGAAATGGTATTGCATGAGTCCATAAGTTTGTACATATCTACACCTATCTATTTTCTTGCACATTTCCATTCTTAGGCGCGACAATTCGGCACCCGCTTTGTTAAGTTCTTGGCAGGTTGCTCTTCCCTTTCGTTTGTTAATATAGTCATATTCAATTAATGCTACTCTGAGGTTTGGCTTCATATCCAATATTGCTTTAATAATTTTTTCTGTATCTTCAACTACTTGCTGGAAAAGTTTCTCCTTTTCTTCTGGGGGCATATCGATTCTCCAGTGGTTCAAGAAGTCATTTCCTCCCACGCTAAGATGGACTATATCAATAGTAGGATAGGTATCGAGCTCTCGCTTCACTTGTTCTAACCATTTTGGATTTACCCAATCTCGGGCTTCACTACCTGGCACCGTTGTAAATATACCCACTTCTTCAAACTCTCCCAAACCGCAATCTTCGAGAGCATCTCTCAAGCCTCTGCCAAGGTAAAGGAACCAAGCCCAACTATCCCCTACCATTAGTATCCGTGGTGTTTTTGCGTAAATATTAGAAGTTAATGCTAATAAAGCAATAAAAAAGACAAAAATAATATTCTGGTATTTTTTGAACAAAATCATAAAAATGTCTCCTCAGGTTTAACTACGAAAGTAAAATTGTTTATAAAGGTGATTGAGGAAATAGAATAAAGACAAAATTACTAAATTTGCAACTGTAAAATATCTAACAAAACTAATTGAAAGGGAGGTTTTGCAGTTGGTGGAAATTAGTCAATTACTAATTCGTAGTCAGCATTTAAATCTCTACCAACGGCTATAACTCCGGGGCGGGTCATTGCTTTTAATAGATTCGTCATTGCTTTACCTAAAAATTCCTCGCCAGAGATAGCTTTCATACCCCTACCTGACACAATCCCAAACTTGGAAAAGGTATTTAATGGAAGGCCTTCTTCGTAGAAGGTAGTTTCTATTTCCTTGGATAGTTTTTTTACATATCCACAGGCGTGCTCTAATTCCTGGTTGGGTAGGATTATTGCAAATTTAGATTCATCATACCGAGCCAACAGGTCACTGCTTCTCGAGTTATTTCTCAACACTAATGCTACTTCCATAATAAAAACTTCGTTTTCTAAATCTTCTATCTTGGTCAAATTACACTCATTTCTATCCATGGAGTCGAGTCTTTTTTCATCTTCTACGAAATCTAATACTACACAACTAAGTGGCAAATTCAGGCGATGAGCTCTATTTATTTCTTCGTCCAATCTTTCAATTATAAATCTGTAGTTCCGTAACCCTGTTAATGGGTCAGTATAGGCAGGGTCATCCCAAAATTCGTAGGGAGAATCTACAAATGGGGAGATATGGAGGGTTCGTAATGCCTTCTCTACCGCAACTAAAACCATGGGCAAGTTATATGGTTTAACTATATAGTCAACTGCTCCGAGGTCATGACCAAAAGCAACATCTTCAGAAGACCCCCTTGCGGTAATGAAGATAACGGGGATATCTTCAGTAGTTGGGTCAGACTTAAGTCTTTTGAATACTTCAATGCCATCAATATCTGGCAAACCAATATCAAGGAGTAAAAGGTCCACCTCGCCATTTTTGCAAAGTCTGAGTGTTTCCTCACCCGTAAATGCGGGTATAGCGTCGTAGTTATGGAGTCGTAGACTTTCACATAAAATAGTAACTTCCTCAACATTATCATCGGCTACACAAACTCTTATGTTTCTCATACCTGCTCCCTATCTACTCCATACGCCAACACCTCCGCCTATCATTACTCCTTCCTTACAATAAGTTTACCCTAAAAAGGGTATTTTTTGCCATTTTTTTAGTGAATTAAATTAGGAATATGATATATTTGTAACCGAATATTAAAGGTAAAATGTTTATGAAGTCGGCTCCATTCGGGAATCCCCCAAAAAAAGAATTGCCATTTATTAACATCACTTCTCTAATAGATGTGATGTTTTTACTCTTAATATTCTTGCTATTAACAACTACATTTAACCCAAAGTTAGGTATAACATTAAATTTGCCTTCTGCTAAGTCGAGTGAGGAAAAGCAAATTCAGTCTCCAGTGAGAATTGCAATAGATAAAGAAGGCAGAATATTTGCATCTCGAGGAGAATCAGATTCACTAACTCAAGTATCTTTGAGTGAATTAGAGAAACTACTCGCAGATATTAAAAGGTTGCCCAATCTTCCTCAAGTAGTGTTGGAATCCGATGAAAATGTACCTTTTAAGATTGTAGTGGCTGTTTTGGATATTGTGAAGAACAACGGGCTTACAAGTATTACAATAGCGACAAAAAATGTAGAAGATAATCTTATAAATTAAAAATAAACTGAAGAACTATAGGACATGGGTAGCACTTGTCTTGGTATATCATATGCGAAATTTATAACATCCTAAGGAAGTGCTACCTATGAACCAATACATAGAGCCTAAGAGGGCAATTAGCCAATCGCGTCAGAGGGCGAGTGCCAATCACGTCAGAGGGCGATTGCCAATCGCCCCTACATAGAATATATCCAACAGAGGGTTTGAAAAGAGGTGATTAATGAAAAACTCGCCCGATGATTATATATACTTGTTACTTATGTTCCATAGGTGTTCAATTAAACATTCCATTTTATTCACAAAGGTTCAAGCGGAGGGGTATTATCTTTCTTTGGTATTTCCCCATTATTAGATGAGGATACATTTCTATTATCAATTTTATTCACTTCATCATTTGAACTACAAGAAGTAGGGAGTATGTCTAAAGAAGATTCCATACTCTCAATAGAAAAAGAAACTCTTTTAGGTGAAGGCTCAGGAACAGTTTCTCCGTTGCTGAGAGGCTCTGTCTCGAGAGAAACCAAACTCACACTACGAGAAGAAACTTTTTCACCACATAGTAGTTGTTTTTTCCGCTTTTTGAGACTTTCCGCATATTCAGAATTGGCATATTTAGTCAAAAACATATCTATCATCTGAAGTGCATCATTCTTTTTCCCTAACTTCTCGGCTAAATCGCAATATCTTGTTACAATTAAGTGTAGTTCATTGTCTTTATTTAGATATTTTATTGCTCTCTTAAGCCATTTCATTCCTTCT
>CAZZMK010000389.1:0-7204 GCA_964655185.1 uncultured Nitrospirales bacterium
ACTAAAAAATATTGTCATAACTCAAAAAGTGAGGTTATAAATTATGCCTAATATAAAATATTTTTGCCCTAAATGTGGTAAAAAATTTGTAGAGTGGGGTGCGAAAAAGACTGACTTTAAGTGTCCTTATTGCAAAGACGCAGAATTACAGAGAATAGGAATTACAAGTGACCAAGTAATACCAACACCTCGGGCTCGTAAACGAGGCCGACTAATAAATGAAGATGTAGATAAGGATATAGATTTTCCTGAGGAATACTTGCAAGAAGAATTTGAAGAAGATTATGACCTCGCACAAGTAGACATTGGAGACGAAGAAATTGCTCCTGAAGATGAAATTCACCCGATAGAGGATGAAATCCCTGACGAATCGTACGAGGAAGAAGGTTTACCCCCAGAAGAAGATACTGAGATAGAAGATGAATAAAGTTTTTCAGTCCTTACTTTATTAAACTTACCATAATTTAATTTACTAGCAACTGATTATGGCACTGCTCTCCAAAATAACTACAAACTTCTAAAAAATGACTTGAACTATGGACAAAAAAGAAAAAATATTAACTAACAACTACACAAAAGAATCTGAGGTATTCGAAGTTCTGTTAGAACTTGCAAGATACCTAAGGAGTCCTGAGGGTTGCCCTTGGGACAGAAAGCAAACTTCACTTAATTTTGCAAATTACGTCAAGGAAGAATGCTCAGAATACATAGATGCTATTGAAAGGGGCAGTATCGATGAGATAGAAGAAGAATTTGGGGATGTACTGTTCACACTTCTTGCTTCTGCGGTTGCGTGCGAATCCGAAGGGAAAATGAACATTTTTGGAGCACTTAAAAAAGCCCATGAAAAAATGATAAGAAGGCATACTCATGTATTTAGCAATAACAAGGCTACTACAGAAGAAGAAGCATGGAATTCATGGCAAAAGATTAAAGAAGAAGAAAAGAAGAAAGGGAAATAATCATTAGATTTGATGCCTATCAATAAACTATTTCTTTGGCAACTCAGGTAAACTGGCTGCAGCAATAGACTGTCCTACTCTCCTATTTTTCTCATCAGGAAGTTGAACATTTATTTTTTCTCTGAGATAAGGGAATTCTTCTTCCAATACTTTAAGACATTGTTCCAACATAATTGGCCCACCAATACCGGAAGTACATCTACCTAACACGAGTACATGTTTTATCTCATAAAAATCCGCATAATGAGCGATGGTGTAACCGAGATAAACGCCCATAGTTTCCCAAATCTTTCTTACATTAGGGTTACCCTTTTCAAGTAGTTCTTGCACATATTTCAGTTTCTCTGCATCAGGAACATCAGAAGGGATATCGATTCCGGCAAGAGGGGCTAACCTAAACACACATTGTTGAGAGAAGTAGTTTGCCCCAACTCCTCTGTCTCCTGACCATTCTTCTACAGGAGCGTTTGGATTATAATCTACTGGGGCAAAAGCGAGTTCATCCAACCAATCTGTGATTGTACCTTGCGGGGTAACATACCCTCCTGCTTCGCTTGAACCCATAGCAATTCCAAGAACTGCATTGTCCCCAATCGACATTGACCCTGCTAAAGCAGTTACTTCTCCATCATTTACAACCACGAGAGGAACCCCTAATTCCTTACCTATTCTGATAAACATTTCTCGCACTTCACCAAACCTTTCTTTTGGTACACTTCTAAAAAGGGATGCAACCATCACTCTGTTATTCACATAAACACCTGCAGAACTACCACCCACAGCATCAAGTCGGGGCATCTTTGAAGCGGCTGTCTTTATTGCTGACATAATCTCATTATAATGGTAAGAGGGGTCTGAATGTTTTCGAGGCTCCCATATCTTTTCTTCACTATAAACAACTTCGCCATCAATAACTGCTGAAACTTTTCTATCGGATGCTCCAAGGTCGAATCCAACCCTACAGCCTTCCATATGCCTACCAAGAAATTGAGATGCCTCATTAGCAGAGGGCATATCTTCCTTATTTTTGCAGGGGACTATAGTAAATTCTCTTTCATAGACATCCTCACCCATAAATTTGTAGTCAAACGACCTAATCCCCGTAGGAGAATAAGCATTTTGTATATATTTTACTACTGACTCTGGGGCGTATAAATATACTTTCCATCCGCCTTTTTGCCAAAGGAGAAATTTCAATATCCGTTCTACATAAAACAAATTTGCGTCTGCAAGTGGATGGGACTCAGGCAAAACTTTTGTTTCATATCTTGAAATAGAGCCATTTAATCGTTCAAGAGCAATTATTACCTCAGGAGATGACTCTACCTCAGCAACTTTCTTTCTAAAGGTATCATTTGCTACTTTCGGTGGGATAAAATCTGGGTCCATAGGTGGAGTAATCTTACCCTTTGTTAACATCCACTCATATCCCATCTTGCATCTCCTTCCTCAATTGATTCATTTGTTGTCAAATTCAATTCTGGTCTATTCTTCATCCTTTTCTTTCTCTAACTTTTTCGATACCAAAAGTGCTCCCCCCATAGCAACCGCGTCATCACCTAATCTGCCTTTCACAATTTCCACTTTCTTTCGCAAAAATGGCATAGCATGGTCTTTTACAGCCTTATTAATTTCCTCAAGGTAAATTTCCCCAAGTGCTTCTACCAATCCACCACCTAATACCACCAAATGAGGACTTAAAAGATTAATGGCATTGGCAATTGCTAAGCCTGTTAGATATGCACTTCTTCTGACAATTTCTTCAACTTTCTTTTCTCCATTTTTTATTGCTTCAGCAATAATACCACTTCTCAACTTTGATATATCGGTACCTACCTTTTCTGCAAGATAGGGACACTCTCCCCGTAGAATTAGAGCCATAATCTCTTTTGATATAGCAATGCGTGAAGCGAGAGCCTCCAAACAGCCCCTTTTCCCACATCCACAAAGGGGACCATCCAGTTGAATAGTGAAATGTCCGATTTCTCCTGCTCCTCCACTTGCTCCGTGAATAATCTTTTTATTAATTATTAACCCGCCTCCAATTCCTGTACCTGGAAAAACTCCAAGCACATGTTTTACATCTCTATAATCA
Source organism: uncultured Nitrospirales bacterium (assembly GCA_964655185.1). Taxonomy (GTDB): domain Bacteria; phylum Hydrogenedentota; class Hydrogenedentia; order Hydrogenedentales; family Hydrogenedentaceae; genus Hydrogenedens. The sequence continues at coordinate 3,058 of CAZZMK010000389.1, forward strand.
CTAAAATGCCATTCTGCAAATGTACCGAGATTAACATCATTGTCAACTACCGCAGGGACCGAAAATTTCCTGGAAATAATGTCCCCCAGAGCAAAATTTTCCCAACCTATATTAGGCGTAGTAACAACGATACCTTTCTTATAGTCAACAGGTCCAGGGACACCTAATCCTATACCTTTGATTTTACAATTCCCTGCTTCTTCAATTACAGAGTTTATTATCTCTATTATTTTCGTCTCAGGTTTTGTATCTTTCACCCATCCCTTTGTTTTTTTCTTGGCGCGGGAAATTATTTCGAATTTACTATTTACGAGTATTGCTAAAATTTTAGTGCCACCTATATCTACACCTACAAAATACTTATCATCACTTTTTGACTTGCTCATAAAAGACTTCCTGTTTTCGATATATTATACAAATTTAGGTAGAAGGATGGAAATGCTATTTAGTTCGGGGATATTATCAAGACCTTATAATTTTACTAACTCCATACCTATTTCAAAAACACCTTTATTCAAGTCATGTACTTTTGGGGGTAGATTGGTAAAAATAGATTCCTGCCAACACTTATAAGGTATATCAAGGTATCTACTCAATGCTCCCAACAAACATATATTAAAGTTCTTCTGATTTACAGGAGCAAATTTAGGTTCATTTAGAAGAGATAGGTCTTTCTCGTCACCCAATAATAATTCAGGACCTATTACAACTCCCGATTCCCTAAGACGATAAAGATTGTTTTCTAATTCATCAGGATGTAGTAGCAAAAGAAAATCGCCTTCTCCATCTGGGACCATTGGGCTGAAAACTACCTTCCCAAATCTAACATCACTTGAAACTGAGCCTCCTCGTTGGCTCATACCGTGAATCTCACTTTTGCGGACATCATATCCGGCAAGAAACGCTGAGTAAGCGATAATATTTGAACACATAATTGTCCCAGTCCCACCTATACCCCCCACTATTATGTTTACGACTTTATTTTCATACATTGGTCTTCTCCTCTACTTTTTCTTCACTTTTAGACTTCTCTTGTTTCCTTTTCAATAGTTCGCAAGTTCTCCTCACCACTAAAAAGTTAGTTTTCCCATTTTCCAAAGCCTCTTTTAATTCTTTCTCGAATTGAGAAACTCGCTCAACCACAACGACATTTTCTACTCCAATTGCTTTTGCGACATCTTCAATAACAACTCTGTTAGTAGGTTCATGATTTAATTTTTTGCCTGTACCCGGATGTTCTTGCATACCCGTCATTGCGGTAGTGCCATTATCAAGAACAATAATAACGTGTCCCGTAGGAGGTGGATTGTACACCATCTCGACTACCCCAGGAAGGCCACTGTGAATAAAAGTGCTATCTCCAATCACGCTAACTACCCTTTTTGCCTCTTCTGGGGGGAGAGAATGGCGAAGTCCCAGTCCTACACCAATACTTGCTCCCATACATACGCAAGAATCCATCGATTGAAAGGGAGGTAAAACGCTTAGAGTGTAACAGCCAATATCCCCTGCCACAATACAATTTAACTTTCCAAGTACCGTAAAAACAGCCCTATGAGGACATCCTACACATAACCTCGGAGGTCTTCCTCGCTTAACAGGTGGCTCAGGTGAGGTATCTCCGGATAAGATTCGCCGAACTCGATTTACATTTAATTCTCCGAAGCGATACATTTCAGGTTTTTCATCTACCTGTATTCCATAGTATCTGCAGTTTTCCACCAAATATGGGTCACCTTCTTCAATTATTATGCAACGCTTATGCTTCTTAACAAAATTCCTTACCAGTTCAGAGGGAAATGGATAACACATCCCAATTTTCAAAATAGAAGCGTTCGGTTCTGCCTCTAAAACATGCAAGTAGGATACACCAGAAGTAATTATTCCCAACTCATCTGACTTAATAATTTCTTTGTTTAAGTGAGAAGTTTCATTCCACTGCTTTATACGAGCGAGTTTCTCTCTTAAGCGTCTATGAGCAGGACGGGCATAGCCCGGAATCATTACTCTACCAGGCTTATCTGGAATATATTCCTTGGGTTGAACAGGTTCATATTTTTTATCTTCAAACTCTACTATGGACATTGAGTGGCATACACGAGTGGTAGGCCTCAATATAACCGGTAGTTTCCATTCACGGGACAATTTCACTGCTTCTATAAAAAAATCATAGCACTCTTGAGCATCAGAAGGTTCAAGCATCATTACACCGGCGGAGCGGGCATAATTCCTATTGTCTTGCTCATTCTGACTGGAGTGCATGTCTGGGTCATCTGCTGAAATTATAACCAAAGCACCTTCTACTCCTGTATATGCCACGGTAAAAAGAGGGTCAGAAGCGACATTTAATCCTACATGTTTCATCGTTACCAAAGCATTTCCGCCGGCGTAGGCTACTCCTATGCCGAGTTCTAATGCTACTTTTTCATTTGGACACCACTGAGCTCTTCCGCCAAGTTCGGAGAAAAACTCTAAAATCTCTGTAGAAGGTGTGCCTGGATATCCTGTTCCCAATGTGATACCAGTATGAATCCCTGCTAGTGCAATGGCTTCATTTCCAAACATCAATTTTTTCATGAAAACTACTCCTCAACTACTACTTTTAAGGTAAACATACATTAGACTTAAAGAATTTCAGAATGATAAAGAAAAACAGGTAAGAAATTCAAAATAAGGAAAGTATACTTATTAGAAAGACTGCTACCCCATATCCCAAAGGTACCTATTAACCCTCTTGAAAAACAAAAATTAATAGAAAAAAATATATTCTATAAATCCTGTACTACAAGCCCAAAGCAAATAAAACTTGGACTTAACTTACTAAGGGTAAGTAACTTATTATTCTTTATTTTCAGATTCTATTATTCACCAGTGGAAAAAAATAATCATCTAAAATCAAGCATTTTTTAACTGTGCGAGTATTTTTGCTAATCGTCTTTCCGATTGAATCGATGCTCTTACAGTGTGATAGTTAATTTTCCACGCATGGGCCATATAATCCCATATAACATTATTATTTTCGTCTAACAATGGGAACCATTCACCTACTGCGTGGTTAATTACATAATCCATAACGAATCTATGAACATTCTCATAGGCATCAAAATATTTCTCGTCTCCAAACAAAAGATAAGCATCAAGCATACCTACCATTGTTTCTGCCTGCTGCCAAAATTCTTTGTTCCTTTCCCTTGCAGGACCGTCATGAGGACCTTCGCAGTACACTCCACCTTTTTCCCAATCTATACCGTATTTAATACAATGGTCATACATCTTCTTCATTTTTTCTTTATAAGGCTCAACATCTTCACCCAGGATATTCAATGAATGTTTAAGAAGCCAACAAAACTCTACATTATGCCCGAAACTTGTATTGTTAAGTGGTCTTCCTTCTGGGTCGTCAACATCTCTATCCGAACCCCATACGTTTTTGAATATTATTGCTCTAAGAGGTTTCCAATCGAAACTAAATTGCGCTATCCCTGTACCATATTCAGGATGAACCATGTGGTCAAAGATAAGTTTTATTATATTAAGCGTATCTTGTTTATGTTTAATAGAACCAGTGGCTTCGTATAAGTTTGTAAAAGCTTCCATAAGGTGCATATGAACATCAAAAGATTTTCTATCGCCTCCATAAACTCCTGGTGGCTTAGGTTTCCAATCCCTCTCAAAAAACTCTCCAAAGCCTCCGTGAGCAATATCAACTGCCTGATATTTAATGACTCTCCAAGTTTCTTCAGCAAGTTCCAAGGCTTCTCTATCTCCTGAAGCCATTGCATATTCGCTAAGCGAATAAATAGCAAAAGATTGACCATACATTATTTTACTTGTATCGATAGGCTCTCCATTCCTCTTGGTAATCCAGAACCAACCTTTGTGCTCTTCATCCCAAAAGTGCTTTTTTAAAAACTCAAATCCTTGTTGAGCGATGGTTAAATACTTTCCATCTCCTAAATTTGCTCTATGAGCAGAAGAGTAGGTAAAAATCATTCGAGTCTGACACACAAGCGTCTTATCGGTCTGTCCAGTTGGTTTCCCATTTCTATCAAAATATGTAAGAAAACCTCCGAACTCTTCATCTACACCATGAGTTTCCCAAAAAGGTAATAACTCATTAAAAAGATGATATTGAATTTCTTTCAAT
>CAZZMK010000390.1:0-8319 GCA_964655185.1 uncultured Nitrospirales bacterium
GAAAGTATAGGGGTAGAAGAAAGAGTACAACCATCTACTTATGTTCCCAATAGAAATATGGTGTTTTTGTCTATTTCTGCTGGCATTGCAGAGTGTTTATGCGTAGATGAGGTGTATTATTCTGCCCAGGCTCACGACGAATATGGATATTGGGACTGTACTGAGGATTTTGTTGAGAGGATGAATAAAGTTTTGGAGTTAAATAGGAAAAATAAGATAAGAATATGTGCACCATTTTTGAAGTTGAGGAAGAGTGAGATAATTAAAGTTGGATTAAACCTTGGTGTAGATTATTCCCTTACTTGGAGTTGTTATAAAGGGGGGGATAAAGCGTGTGGGGTTTGTCCTACATGTGTGGAGAGGTTAAAAGCATTCTCGGAATTAGGACTTAAAGACCCGTTAGAATATGAACTTATCCAATAAATTCTTCTTATGAGTCGTATTCTATTGTTGCTCTTGGGAATGAGCCTAATATTTTCATAGAACGGGCTTTTTCACCAACTTCCTCAAGGGCTTTTTGAACTTTTTCATCCTTTACATGGCCCAAGAAATCTATGAAGAACACATATTCCCAGGGTCTTTGTCTTGAGGGACGTGATTCTATTTTAGTTAGATTTATATTTGCTTCTGCAAATGGCATAAGGAGGTTAAATAGTGCGCCAGGTCTATCTTTTATGGAGATTAATATGGATGTCTTATCATCTCCTGTAGGTTCCACAATTTGATGTCCTAATACGACAAATCTTGTGTAATTGTTGGGATTATCTTCTATTCTTTCTGCTACTATGTCGAGGTTATATGTTTGTGCGGCGAGTCTACTTGCAATAGCAGAGGTATATGGTTCTTGAGAAGCACGGCGGGCTGCTTCGGCTGTACTTGAGACTTCTATAAGTTCCACTCCTGGGAGATTCGCCCTAAGCCAATTTCTACATTGTAGGAGAGCATTATCTTTGGAATATACTCTTTTAATTTGGTCAAGTGGACACCGAGCAAGAAGGCACTGAGTTATTTTCATTAGCACTTCATTAATTATTTTTAGTTCTGAATTTACAAACAAATCGAGTGTATCGCTAACAGAACCTCCCATAGAACTTTCAATAGGAACTACGCCGTAATCGATTCTTCTTCTTTCAACTTCAGTAAATACATCTGCGAATGAGGGTAATGGATGATATTCTGCAGATGTCCCGAACACACGAAGTGCAGCCATGTGGCTAAAAGTATCTCGAGGACCGAGAAAGGCTACAGTTGTAGGTTTCTCAAGCGAGCGGATAGCGCTCATTATCTCTCTGTAGATTGACCTAAGGGCACGTTCATCAAGTGGTCCTGGATTATAATTTTGAATTTTTTCTAATACAAGTTTTTCTCGTTCTGGAACATAGATGGGGGAGTGCGTAGTAGATTTTATTTTGCCAATTTCAACAGCGCATTTTGCTCTTTCATTTAGGAGTTCGACTATTTTTCTGTCTATTTCGTCAATTTTTGCTCTTAATTCGTCGAGGCTCAATTTTTTCTCCTTTCTATTATTTCCATTGGTGCCATACTAACCATTAATACGGCAATCCTACCTGAATCAAATTTGACTCGCACTCTCATTTTATCGCCTTTGCCCTCAGTGTTTAAAATAACGCCATAACCGAATTTTGCGTGTCTCACGCGAATGCCTCTTTTGTATTTAGATTGCTCACTAAGTTGCTTCTTTTTATGCGTATCAGAATCGGATTCGAATTTTTCTTCGGTTACTTCATCTCTATCCTCATCGATAAGATGTGGTGTAGCAGGCTTGATAATGTTTAGTTTATCTAACCCGATTTCAAATAGGAATCTTGAGGGAGTTCTATTTTCAAGTGTTCTACCAAAGATTTGTCTTTTAGCGGAGCCTGTAAGGACCAGTTTTTTTCGCGCGCGGGTTATTGCGACATAACATAATCTTCGTTCTTCTTCCAATTCTTCGATGTCGACAAATTCATCATCCTCGATATATGGTAATAGGCCATCTTCCATACCGCTCAAATAAACATAATCAAATTCTAAGCCTTTAGTACTATGACATGTTAATAGTTGAATAGCCTGAGATGGGACAGTTTTCACATCAATATCAGTCATAAGAGATAAGTTTTGGAGAAATTCCCCAACAGATTTATACTGATTAGCGGTTTGATTACATACTGCAATAAATTCTTTTACTATTTTATCTCTTTCCTTCTCTTCTTTATCAGAGTATTTTTTTACATAATTTAAATAATCTATTTTTTCAACTATGAATTTTATAACATCCCCTACTCCAAATTGTTTGGAATATAGTTTAATTTCGTCGAGAAGTCGGATAAAATTTGCAATAGCCTGGCGGGTTCGGGCATTAAAAGTGTGGTTGTGTTCAATTCCTCTCATAATTTCTAAAAGGTGAGCATTTCTTGCTCTTGCGAGTTCTTCAACCTTTTGGAGGGTAGTATGTCCAATATCTCTCGGGGGTACATTTATTATCCTTCTCACTGCCTCGTCATCATCTTCGTTGGCTATAATACGGAGGTAGGCTACCAAATCTTTTACTTCTTTCCGAGCGTAAAATCTAACGCCACCAATAAATACATACGGGATGTTTCTTTTTAAGAGGGCTTCTTCAAAGGGTCGGGATTGAGAATTTGTTCGGAAGAGAATAGCAACTGAATCTAACGGGTAATTATGTGTCAAGATATCATTGATTATCCATTCTGCTTCTTCTATATCTGAATTAGCCCAGTAGAATGAGACTTTCTCACCTAACTCTTTATTCGTCCACAGATTTTTTCCAATGCGAAGTTTATTATGAGAAACAAGTTTATTGGCAACTTGGAGGATGTTTTTTGTACTGCGATAATTTTGCTCTAATTTGTAAATTTTTGCATTTTCGAAATGTGATTCGAAATTTAATATATTGCTTAGTTCACTTCCACGCCAGGAGTATATACACTGGTCTTCATCACCTACTACGAAGATTCTATTCTGATTTCCTTTAAGTGCAAGGAGAAGTCTGAATTGTGCATGGTTTGTATCTTGGTATTCATCTACAAGTATATCTGTATAGAAATTTCTTATGTTCTCCATAAGTTCTTTATTTGATTCGAGGAGTTTGACTGTTAGACAAATTAAGTCGTCAAAATCAACTGCATTTGCATTTTTTAAAGCCTTATGGTAGCCAGTCCATAGGCTTATAAGTTGGATATTATTTCTGAACTCAGGAAAATCCTCAGGTGTGCTGATTGTTTGTTTGAATCCACTTATAATTTTTATTGCCTCCCGAGGCGCAAAATGTTCGAGAAGAATTGGATTTTCTTTAAGAAACTTCCGCATCAGGGAGACCTGGTCGTCTTCGTCAAAGACGATGAAATTTTCTTTAATCTCTTGTAGTAAGTGGCAATGTCTTCTCAGAAATTGTAAGCAGAAGGAATGGAATGTGCTAATCCAGGGGTAAGAGTCCCTATTCCCTATTGAAGTGATAATTCTTTGTTTCATCTCATCTGCTGCTTTATTTGTGAAAGTAACAGCGAGGATTCTTTTAGGGGAGATATTAGCATGGGTAATTAGCCAGACAATTCTTTCCACAATAACGCGGGTTTTTCCTGTTCCTGCACCTGCTAATACTAAGACAGCAGGTTCAGTAGCTTGGACAGCGGATAACTGAGCCGGATTTAATGAACTCATATATACTTATTGTCTTATTAAAATCAAGTTATATTTTACAGAAACTAACTTCCGGCTATGTACTTGGTTAGGGCATGCATATAATTTGCTCTTTCAAAGGCAGAAGGCTCAGTTACTGATTTTTGGCTCATACTCCCTTGCATTATTTCTATCGAATCATATTCATGTTCTTCCATCCATTGGGTTAGTTGTTTCAACACGGTAGAAAGATGAGGAAGACCATATTTCAAAAGTGCAGAAGTCATCATAGCGACTTTTGCGCCAGCCATCATAGCTTTCACAACATCTTTCGCTGTATGGACACCTCCAGTAATAGCAAAGTCTACATTTACACGGCCATAAAGGATTGCCACCCATCTTAATCTAAGTAACAGAGTATTAGAGGTACTCAAATTTATATGAGGCACAACTTCAAGTCTATCGAGGTCAAAATCAGGCTGATAAAATCTATTGAAAAAAACCAAGGCATCGGCTCCTGCTTCCGCTAATTTATTGGCAACATATGGTAGGGATGTGAAGTATGGGCCTATTTTAACTGCAAGTGGAATTTTTATCTGAGACTTAATAGCCTTTACAAGGTCCGCATACATATTTAGGAGGTAGTCATCTGTCGTTTGAGGGTCTGTGGGGATGAAGTATATATTCAGTTCAAGTGCATCTGCTCCTGCTTCTTCAATCTTTTTAGCATATTCAATCCAACCACCTCGAGATATACCATTCAAACTTCCGATAATTGGGATTTGGACTGTATTTTTTGCTTTGTTTATATGTTCAAGATATGATTCAGGACCCATTCTAAATTCGCCAACTTGGGGGAAGTAAGAAAGTGCTTCTGCAAAACTTTCACTTCCCTGAGTCAGATTACTATCCAACTCATGGCTTAATAGAGTTATTTGTTCTTCAAACAACGAATGTAGAACTACTGCGGAGGCGCCATATTCCTCCATCTTTTTTATATTATCGATGTTATCGCAAAGTGGTGAGGGAGAAACCACAAGGGGGCTCTTCAAGACTAAGCCCATATAGTTAGTTTTAAGATCTACCATATACATCTCCTTTTATTTATTTTTTCGTGGTTAATAATTAATCTTTCTAATTAGATTGTGGAGTGGATATAGGTTGTTCTATCCCCTCCTTCATTATTCCTAATTTTTGGAGGAGTTCATTACAGTTCATAGATGCAAGATATTCGTAGAGAGCCCATCTTAATTTGACATCTTTTTGTGCTTCCTCAAGTAACTTTTTAGCAGTTTCAGGATTACTTAAGGAGAGCATCTTAAATCTTGTTTCGTTGTAGACATATTCTTGTAAAGGTAATGAAGGTGCTTTAGAATCTAACTGAAGTGGATTTTTACCTGCTTCAAGAAGTTGTGGATTAAACCTTACGAGTGGCCAATGCCCTGTCAAAACTGCTTTCTTCTGCTGTTCTAAGCCCATGGCGAGGTTATATCCGTGAGCGATGCAATGGCAGTAAGCAATTATTAACGAAGGACCTGGATATGCTTCGGCTTCTCTAATAGCCTTTACTGCATGTGCATCGTTAGCCCCGATTGCAATTCTGGCTACATAACAGGTGCCGTAGGTCATAGCCATAAGTGCAAGGTCTTTTTTAGGAGCAGGCTTACCACCCGCGGCGAATTTTGCTACTGCGGCACGAGGGGTAGCCTTTGAGCATTGTCCGCCGGTATTAGAATAGACTTCTGTATCCAACACAAGTATGTTTACATCACGATTAGATGCTATTACATGGTCAAGTCCGCCGTATCCGATATCATAAGCCCAGCCATCTCCGCCCATAATCCATACACTTCTTTTCACCAATACATCAGCCAAATTCAACAATTCTTTTGCTTCTCTTGCGTCCAGATTCTTTAATTTTTCTTTCAAAATCTTTACCCTTTCACGCTGAGATTTGATGCCTGCTTCGGTAGATTGGTCAGCATTCAGGAGAGCATCGACGAGTTCTGTTCCAAGGTAGGACTCAAGTTGTTTTAACAAAAATTTGGCATAACATAGTTGGGTATCAAGAGCAACGCGCATACCCATTCCAAATTCTGCATTATCTTCGAAGAGTGAATTGTTCCAAGCGGGTCCTCTACCTTCACTATTTACCGTCCAAGGAGTAGTGGGTAGATTTCCTCCATAAATTGATGAACATCCGGTTGCATTTGCAACTAACATTCTGTCACCAAAGAGTTGTGAAACGAGTTTAACATAGGGAGTCTCACCGCAACCTGCACAGGCTCCTGAAAATTCAAATAGTGGTTGAAGTAACTGGATATCCTTTACAAGGTTAAGATTTAATTGTATTTTGTCAAAGTAAGGTATAGATTCGAAGAACTTCCAATTTTCTCTTTCGGTTTCACGCAATGGTAGTTGAAGTTGCATATTAACTCCGCGATGTTTGACTTCTTGTTTACTTTTTGCGGGGCAGACTTCATAGCACAATCCACAACCGGTACAGTCTTCTGGGGCTACTTGAAGTGTAAACCGCAAATGTTTGTATTCTTTCCACTTGGGCTCAGCAGATTTAAATGTAGGCGGGGCATTTTCAAGGTATTTCGGGTCGTAAATTTTTGCGCGAATTGTGCCATGAGGGCAGATTAGTACACACTTACCACATTGTATACATACTTCAGGGTCCCAGACCGGAATTTCAATAGCGATATTTCTCTTTTCCCATTTAGTTGTACCTGTAGGCCAGGTACCGTCTGGCGAAAAGGCACTGACAGGTAGTTCATCACCTTCCCCAGCGATAATTTTTGCGGTGACATTCTTGACAAAATCTGGGGCTTCATCGGGAACTGGCGGGAGTAAATCAAAGTTGCTGGTGACTTTATCGGGGACTTTTACTTCATGCAAGTGGTCAAGAGCCATATCCACAGCTTGCCAGTTTTTTTGGACTATGGTTTCGCCTCTCTTCCCATAGGTTTTTTTGATTGAATCTTTAATAGCCTGGATGGCTTCGTCTCTTGGAAGAACACCACTTATAGCAAAGAAGCAAGTTTGCATAATAGTATTGATTCTTCCGCCCATTCCTGCTTCTCGTGCTACTTTTACAGCATCAATGATATAGAATTTGATTTTCTTTTCAATCAAGTGTTTCTGCATTGTTCGTGGGAGGTGGTCCCAAACTTCATCTGGTCCATAAGGACAGTTCAAAAGGAATGTGGCATTAGGTTCAGCATACTTTAAAACATCATATTTCTCTATAAAAGAAAATTGGTGACAGGCAACAAAATTAGCCTTAGTAATTAAGTAATTGGAATGTATGGGTTTAGCACCAAAACGAAGGTGAGAAACTGTCATTGCTCCCGATTTTTTAGAATCGTAAACGAAGTATCCTTGTGCGTAATTTGGTGTCTCTTCACCTATGATTTTGATGGAGTTTTTATTTGCGCCGACCGTTCCATCTGAGCCGAGTCCGAAGAAAATTGCCCGTACTACACTTGGGTCTTCAGTAGAAAAATTCGGGTCGTAATCAATACTTGTGTTCGTTACATCATCTTTAATGCCTACAGTAAAATGATTCTTTGGAGTATCTTTATTTAATTCATCCAATACACCTTTAATCATAGCAGGGGTAAATTCTTTAGATGATAAGCCGTACCTTCCTCCAACAATCATCGGAGTAACATCAAATTTTCTATTTTGAGAGATTCTATCTTCGTGGAAGGCATTCACTACATCTAAATATAAAGGTTCGCCTGCTGAGCCAGATTCCTTACACCTATCGAGGACTGCTATTTTCTTAACCGTTGGTGGAATGACAGAAATTAAGGCTTTTGAGTCAAAGGGTCGAAATAGTCTTACCTTTACTGCACCGACCTTTTCCCCTTTATCCACGAGGTAATTTATTGTTTCAGTAACTGCTTCACAACCTGAACCCATCAAAATAACTATCCTTTCGGCATCTTCTGCTCCTATGTAGTCAAAAAGATGATATTGTCTACCTGTAAGTTTAGCGAACCTGTCCATATATTCCTGAACTATACCTGGACAAGCGAGGTAAAATGGATTGCACGCCTCTCTACACTGGAAGTAAACATCAGGGTTTTGGGCTGTTCCACGAATAATAGGCTTATCGGGGCTTAGTGCCCTTTCTCTGTGTGCCCTGACATATTCTTCATCAATCATATTTCTGATATCATCTTCTGTAAGTACTTCTACCTTCACAACCTCGTGGGAAGTCCTGAAACCATCGAAAAAGTGAAGAAATGGGACACGGGATTTTAGTGTTGCTGATTGAGCAATAAGTGCGAAATCCATAGCCTCTTGAACCGAGGCAGAGGCTAATAATGCAAAACCTGTCCCTCTAACAGCCATTACATCTGAATGGTCACCAAATATGGATAAAGCATGGGTAGCAAGGGAACGTGCTGATACATGAAAAACGGTTGGCGTAAGTTCACCGGCTATTTTATACATATTCGGAATCATCAATAGTAATCCCTGGGAAGCGGTAAATGTAGTTGTAAGGGCTCCTGCCTGCAGAGCACCGTGGACTGCCCCAGCAGCACCTGCTTCACTTTGCATTTCTACAACCTGAGGAATATTGCCCCAAATATTCTTTCTACCCTCTGCAGCCCATTGGTCCATAAATTCTCCCATAGGCGAGGAGGGGGTTATAGGGTATAT
>CAZZMK010000391.1:0-3457 GCA_964655185.1 uncultured Nitrospirales bacterium
TTGAAATTCTCTCCGTATTTCTCTACATGAAATTTCCAAGTAGGTCCGTTTTTATCTTGCATATGATACCAGTACCATTCCGCATACCTATCTTTCGGTGCCCACGCAGGTACAGAATAAACACCCCAATGAATAAAAATACCAAACTTAGCGTCTTCGAACCATTGCGGATTAGGTCGTTGATTTAGAGATTCCCAAGTCGGTTCATAAGTAGTTCCTACCGTGATTGGGAGTGTCATAAGAATAGCAGTTATTATCATGGTCTCTCTCCTTCTATTACATTTTTTATTTAGTTATTAATTTTCAATTCTATCATTAGTATGCTCCAGCAGGGTACTTTTACAACAGGGAAACTTGCTTTATCTAACTCTATTTCCTTTAGCCATACTTCTGAGTTGTCATCTGGATTCACTATAGACATAGGCGACTTACCAGATATAATCCATGCAGAGTTGGGAGTGCATTGCTTAGTATTATCTGCAAGCGAAATATGTACTATTATCTCTCTATTGAACGGATTCACTAATGAAAGTGTCAAAATTCCAGCAGACTCATCTTTCCAGGCACAAAATACATCCACGGGAACTATATCTTTTCCGCTCCCAGTCGAATTTGAACTTGACGAAGCTTGCTCTGAAGTTTTTGGCTGAGATGCTACCTTTGCTTCAACAGAGACAGGCACAGACCCGAAATGTTGACGGTACAGCATCAAAACAAGCCCGGTAGTGTCAAAAAATGCTTTAGTTGGTGTAGTTTTAATGCAACCTATGACATTTACAGTTTGTGCATAGTTAGCCATAGTAATCACATCAGCATTCCTAAAATATTCATGCAATCCGATGGCGACACCAAGAGCATCCTTCAAGTGATATACACAACCGAGTTCACCATATAAATGGTCACCATACCAGTAGTTCCATTCATCCATAGCAATTGGTATAAATTTATTCTTTAGTGAGGGTAATGTTTCGAGGTATTTTTTGTGATTTTTAACTTTTGCCTTTATCCGCTTTGCTAATTGGTATACATGTTCATATACATCTTTATTCTCTCCGCAATAGAAATGTTCACTTATGAAGTCCATATAATCAGCGCAATTCTCTAACATCTTCTTGCTCCAGATACCCATATTCTCACCTACTCCAACCAGTTTTATGTTTGGGTCTACTTCTCTCATAGCCTTAGCAAACTCGTTATGTCTCTTTACATAGTCGTCAACCGGAACATGACCTAATTGCCACTCGCCATACATTTCATTGCCAATACCCCAGTAGACTACTTTATAGGGTTCAGGATGTCCATTTTCTGCACGCCACTTACCCATTGGCGTATCTATAGAGCCGTTTGCATACTCGACCATGTCCCGTGCAAGTTTGACATCACCCAGACCAGTATTAACAACCATAAGCGGTTCTGTGTTTATCTCCCTGCAAAATTGGATGAACTCATCCAAACCAAAATCATTAGTATCAATCCCGCCCCATGCAGGATTCTTGCGTGTAGGACGCTTATCGGGGTCGCCAATACCATCTTTCCAGTTATATCCGCTTACGAAATTACCTCCAGGCCAGCGGTAAATGGGAGAATTGAGTTGCTTGAGCAATGCAATTGTATCCGCCCGCATACCTTTGATGTTGTCCGCAGGCATTAGTGAAACAGCACCGATAAATAAATTGCCTACACCCTGACCAAGTATAGCAAATTGGGCTGGCTTCGCAGATTTATTTGCCTTTAGTCTGAAATTGTACTTTTTGTATTCGTTAGAAATACCTTGAAGTTCGGCTACATCGCTTACCAATGTATCGCCACTGCGAAGTGAAATACGGACTTTAATATTAGGATGTGTAGACTTCAAAACTACTCGACCCACATATTCCTTGCCTTCAACTATCTCCAATCCATCTTGAATTAAACCCCGCCCCTGCTTCTGGTGAAGTAATATAACGGGGGTATACCAACTTGTATATGGCTGAATTTGGTCGATAAATAGCATTATATTCGAGGGATACAACTTCCAAGGCGACTCAGAACTGTTTATTAAATAGAAGAACTTTCGGTCTTCAAGCATTTCCGCCCAGATACCACCGTAGATGCATTTTCCTAAGTGCTCAATAAACTGGCCATAAATGAATGGGTGAACTGGCGTCATCTTCTTTTGTGGGTCTATAGTAATTTCCACATCACCAATCTTCAATTCTGCCACCTTCTCTAACTTAATATCATCATAAATAGCCTCACCTGTTGCCAACCCCCATCCACCGAAAACACAATGCACTTCGATATTAGAACGGGTACCTGTGAAAAACTCAATTTCAACATATTTCCAATCTGTTGTGCCAGAAACTGCTTCTGTGTGTGCTCCTTCGATGCCGAAAACATTCAGTAGAGCACCTTTTCCATTCTTAAGTTGGACATTTATGGTTTTTATCCAGCCTGATAACTTATAGGTCGAGTAAGGAGAAACATCCACTGAGCGAATCCAGGTGATATCGCCACCTTCAGGAGAAGCAAGTTTAACCGCTTTACCTGTTTTGCCTTCCACAGGATAGATAAATTCTCCTTTACCGCCCCAAACTTTAGTTGTCCAGCCTTCTGGTTTATCAGTGCCACTTTCAAAATCTTCAGTAAATTCTGTCTGAGCAAAAGTTACCAGTGGAATAACCAAAAAGATTAGTGAGAATGCCCTATTCCTCACAACAACGTCTCCTATTGAGGATTTACTCTTGATATTACAGAAACTCAGCATACTTAGACAAGTTAAACGATAGGCTTAATACGAAAAAATCATTCAAATAAACCCGTCATAAAAGAAACTATAAGTAAAGGTTGACAAGAGTGCAAAGAAAATGACTAAGTATGAGCAGTTAGGTAAATTGCTATTTTTAGAGTAAAATGCGTATAATATAGAGGAAGTCGGGGCGTAGCGCAGTCCGGCTAGCGCACTTGGTTTGGGTCCAAGGGGTCGCCGGTTCAAATCCGGCCGCCCCGACCATTGTAAGGTGCAAGGGGGAAATAGTTATCTCAGCCATCGGTTAGAAGGGTACCCACCCAAAATAAAAATTTACAGAGGTTAATTTTTTTCTGTTCCTAAAAGGTAGCAAATTCTAAAAAGCATCGCGAGCCGTATTACTAACTCCACAAGTAAAACACCTCGATTTCCTAAACGATATATTTGGTGAATAAGAGGAATGCATAAAAATCATTTCTTGGGTATAGGACACCATAGGCATTAAGAAAAGAAAATTCTATAATTGAGAATCAAAATATATTGAGGTACTACGAGAGTATTTTTATTCTATTTTTCCATATAAAAATGCTTGTTTTGAGTCAATGGAAGGTTATGCGCAAGATGGTGCACAACTTGACATCAAAGATTAAAGTTGATATAATTTTTTTGGTTGCCGAGGTAGCTCAGTTGGTAGAGCAGCGGACTGAAAATCCGCGTGTCGGCGGTTCG
>CAZZMK010000392.1:0-8916 GCA_964655185.1 uncultured Nitrospirales bacterium
GATTCTTCAAATTTTGAACACCTCATAAAACCGCTACTCGGCAAGAGTATGAGGGCAAGTAGTTCACACGAGGACATTACAAAAAACGGCGATGCAAGACCTATAGAACCACATCAAACCTTAACCTTGCTTGAAGCAGATGGTCCGGGTATAGTAAACCACATCTGGAACACCGTTGCGACAGAATACCCTTATTATCCTCGAACTCTGGTAATCAGAATATACTATGACGGGTTAGAAAAGCCGAGTGTGGAAGCACCCCTTGGGGATTTCTTTGGCATTGGATTGGCTGGTCACAAGGTTTTTATTTCTCAACCAGTTGTTAACACTTCTTTAGGCAGAGCGAGGGTCTGTTTTTGGCCTATGCCATTTCAAAAACACATTAAAATAACTGTAACAAATGACTCTGATGTTAGGGTAGGCTCGTTTTATTACTATGTAGATTGGGTAAAGATGGACGAACTACCTTCGGATACTCCTTATTTCCACGCAAGATACCGTCAGGAATACCCTGCTAAGCCCGGGAATTACACTATACTCGAAACACAAGGCAAAGGTCATTATGTTGGTACAGTATACTCAGTTATGCAGATGGAAACAGGATGGTTTGGTGAAGGCGATGACTTCTTCTATATTGACGGTGCAGAAATGCCACAACTTAAAGGAACAGGTACTGAGGATTACTTTAATGATGCATGGGGATTTCGTGAGTTCTACGCACCATATTATGGTGTGCCAATTTATGAAGGAGTGTTTCCGGGTGATAGGGTTAGCATATACAGATGGCATATCCCTGACCCGATAAGGTTCGAAAAAAGTCTTAAGGTGGTCATCGAACACAAGGGGAGTATAATGAACGAAAAAGCACCACTAATGCAATGGGACATAACAGGGTTCGAAGAGCGCTCTGATTGGGTTAGTTCGGTCGCTTTCTGGTATCAAAATCCACCTACGACCTGGGATGAGCCTTTACCTCCGCCTGAGAAGAGGATTCCACCTTACAAATATATAAAGTTTGACAAACTTACATACAGTGCTACTCCTGATGTACTTGTTCTCCCTACTGATTACTTCCTACTATATATACCCCTCACCCAAAAGTCCTCTATAGAGTTCACTTTCGAAATAGAAAAGAAAGGTACTTATAGAATTGACGCATATATGGTCCACTCAGTATTCAGCGGAGTATTCCAACCTTATATAGATGGTAAACCTGTAGGTCCGCCAATAGATTTTTCGCTCCCGGGGTACGATTACTCCATGTTATATCTTGACCTTCACGAACTCACGGAAGGAAAACATACGCTAAGATTTGAAGGATTAGAACAAACACCTAAATATATGCGAACACTTCTACCCAAAGTATATGGCTTAGGAATTGCAGGCATTTCATTACTTAGATTAGAAGATATGGAAGGATACAGGGCAACTTTGAAACGACTTGTGCCATCTGCTTTCCCTGATGAGAAACCTCAACAGCAACAGGAACAATGATATTAAAATAGAAAACTAGCCTTTTTATTATAATTACTGAGAGGGACATAATTTATTATGAAAGTGCTCATTGCGGGTGGAGGGACAGGAGGACATGTATATCCTGCGCTTGCAATCGTAGAAGAACTCCGTAGACGAGACCAATTACTACTTGTGCAATGGATAGGTAAAAAGAATAGTTTGGAAGAAAAAATATGTGCTCAGAATGGCATTCCCTTTAGGTCTATTCCAATCCTTGGTTGGCCAAGAAAGGGATACATTTCAAAACTAATTACACTATCTGCTCTTGCCATTTCAATAATTCGCTCATATCAAGTTATAAGGAGATTTCAGCCTCAAGTAGTAATAGGAGTAGGTGGATATGCATCATTCCCGCCTGTATGGTGTGCACAAAAATTAGGTATTCCAACTGTGCTACACGAACAGAATTCCAAAATGGGTCTTGCTAACAAAATGCTTGCTAAAAACGCAGATAAAATTTTCCTCAGTTTCCCTCTGATTGAGACTCCTGACGACGAAGAAAAAGCAACTAATGAAAACAGTAAGTATATATTAACTGGAAACCCTGTAAGATTATCATTCATAAATCCTCCATCTAAAGAAATAGCACGAGAAAAGTTAGGACTAAAACAGGATTTATTTACAGTCTTATTTATGGGCGGTAGCCAGGGAGCAAGGGTTATTAATCAAAATGTTAAGGAAATTTTGAATGCAATGGAGCCTTTTGAATTTCAGATTATTTGGCTCACCGGCAAGGGAGATTATGAACAATATCAGGAATATACCTCCACCTCCAAAACCATACTTAAAATTTTCCCTTATTCGGATGATATGGCAACACTTATGGCTTCTGCAGATTTGATAGTATCGCGTGCAGGTGCATCGACCCTTGCTGAAATTACTGCGATGGGGAAACCTTCCATTCTTATCCCCTACCCTTACGCAACTGACAACCATCAGGAATTTAACGCACGAATGATACAATCAGCGGGAGCAGGTGATGTTATACTTGAATCGGAACTCAATCCAACTATTCTTCTTGAAAAAATAAGAAACTACATCGGAAATCCCAAAATTTTAGAAGACAAATCCCAAAATGCCAAAAATTTAGGAAAACCTCTCGCAGGAGAAGTTATAGCAGAAGAAATCCTTAAACATCTTTTCGGACAACCTCAAAAATCATATATTCAATAAATCCTTTTCAGCCCCTTCTGTTTCATTATGAAAATCCGTGTATCAGATTAAGACACCCATACCTTTTCCCCTTCATCAAATTAGCCTATTTTGCAGGAATTTAATGGGCTAAAATTGGCACGCACTTTGCTCTTAATATAGTGAAAATTGAATGGCAAACAAAAACAAAATTTATAAAGAAAGGAGGTATGGAGTATGAGAAGGTGGTTTGACCCGATCAAAGAATTAGAATTACTGAGAAGAGAGATGGACGAACTTTTCCGCACCTTTGAAGATGAGGTGTGGGACTTGCCCTCCATTAGGTTCTCCTTCTTGCCGGGCATTTCTACGAGGTCGTATCCGCTAATCAATATAGCGGAGGACAAAGACAATGTGTACATTGAAGCGCTTGCGCCAGGTGTTGACCCGAATACCCTTGAGGTGTCCGTGCTGAACAACACCGTGCGTATCTCTGGCGAGAAACCCGAGGTGAAGGATGTGAAGCCAGAAGCATTCCATCGGAATGAAAGGAGCGCTGGCAAATTCGTGCGTTCGGTCACCTTGCCCGTAGAGGTAGATGCGGATAAAGTGAAAGCAGAATACAAAAATGGCATCCTGTTGATAACTATGCCAAAGGCAGAATCTGCTAAACCCAAACAAATTACAGTATCTGTAAGTTAAAAAAACAAAAACTATAGAGAGGAGGTGGGACTATGAAAGAGACAACAATTCCAGTCAAAACTGAAACTCGCAGAGTACCTGATACCCGCTCTGCGACAAAAACACTAAGACCTCCGGTGGACATATTCGAAACCAATGAAGGCTTAACGGTAATCGTAGATTTACCGGGGGTCCAAAAAGAAGACATCCAGATTCAAATTGAAAATGAGATACTAACAATAAAGGCTACTCCAAAGAGCCAGTTAACACTGGAGCCGTTCTATCGGGAGTTCGAATTGTACCCATACTTCCGTCAGTTCCAGTTGAGTGATAAGGCTGACCAGGAAAAAGTGAAGGCAGAACTCAAAAATGGCGTGCTAATAATCCAGATTCCGAAGAAAGAGGAAGCCAAACCTAAGCAAATCCCAGTAACGGTAAGTTAATAAACACGGGGACAGTCCAGAATGGACTGTCCCACCAGAATAACAAAAAATTGAATCAAGAAAATTTATAAAAATTAAACTAAAACAATATTAAAAGGAGGTGAGAGTTATGAAAAACAACTTCTTAGTGCCAGTAAGATTAAAAGAAACTCTTAATGACTTAAGACAAACTATAAATAATTGGTTCGACCGTGTGCTACAAGGTCGAGGAGAATCTTCCACAGCGTTGTCTGTTGACCCGTTCTTCACGAGCCTATTCAATTTAAGCGGATACCCAGCGGTAGATGTAGAAGAAACTGACGAAGAAATTATTGTCACCGCCGAGGTACCCGGTTTAAGCGAAAAAGACTTCGAAATTGAATTACAAGGACAGAGGCTACTCATCCGCGGTGAGAAGAAGGTACAACAGGAGAAGAAAGACCGTTCATACTACTACTCGGAGTGCCAGTATGGTTCTTTCTCGAGAGTTATACCGTTGCCCTGCGAAGTGGTTGCCGATAAGGCAACAGCAAAGTATAAGAATGGCGTAGTAGAAATTCACTTACCAAAGAGTGAGTCAGCCAAGGCTCACAAAGTGCAAATAAAAGTCGAATAATTCACAGGATTGACCACCGCAGGTTCCAACCCTTCCACATAACTGCTACGAAGCCATGCACTATGTGCATGGCTTTATTCTTTTTCCCCTCAAATTAAAGCAATTTTACTCATCCAGGATAACTTTCCACTCAAGAATGCCTCCCGAAAAATTAGGTTTTAATTTTACAACAAGGCGGAGTCCACTTGTGTTAACAGGCTTAAAAGTAACTTCATTATATTTATCCTTATGAGTAGTATAAAAGGGAGGCTTTGGAACATCAACCCATTTCCCATCTTTTAGATACTGAACCTTCCAGGACTCAGGAACTCTACACTCGCCAAAGCCTGTATCATCAAACCAATAAACCCTTACACCCTTAATTTTATATTCCTTATCAAATTTATATTGAATCCACTCCTCAGTTCCTTTACGGTCCCACCAAGTAAATCTTGGTATTGAGGTATCTGATGACTTAGTAGGCTCAATAGAGTCATTCACTGCTTCGTAGGAATCTGTCGGACACTTATAAGAAGCAGATACCGTAGCCCGCCCCTCTAAAGAAAGAGTAGGCAATATATCGGGAGATTCAGGTATCCATACTTTCATATATCCTTGTTCTCTATTAGCCCACGCGTAATAAGGAATCATTTTAAGGGGATGAACCTCGCCCTGTGGATTATCCTTTATTTTAATCCTTGCAGAAGTCTCTATCGTTACTACTCCTCCCAATAAATCAGGCTCATACTTTGTGGAAAAACTACTTTCCTTAGGCAAGTAAGCAAACTTCACCTTTCCTTCATTGTCAACATCCTCTGCACAATATACAACAGGTCCGCGTTGAATGGCTACCTTGCCTCTATCTGCTTCCACCTTTTCATTAGCATATACCCTCTGCACTTTCATTGGTAATTCAAGTTCAATCTGGTCACCATTTTTCCAGTCTTTAGTTATAAAAACAAACCCATTCTGAAGTTGAGGCAATGGTTTCTCCTCACCATTTATCTTGAACTTTACATTATCTAACCCTGGGCTCTCAGGGAAATGATATAATGAATTTTCAGTACCATATCCTCTATACACCCAATCAGGAATCCTAATAGCAATAGTAAATGATTGGGGTTTTTGCATTTCTAATGAAATTTTTATATCTCCATCCCAGGGATAATTAGTTGTTTGCTCTATCCTAACTTGTTTATCTGTTTGAGGATTCTCCCCCTTCAAAGAAAGTTTTCCATCATCTGATATGAGAAAAGAAAAGATAGACGGTAGAAAATGCAAAACATAAAGTGTATCTTTATCCATTGCATACTGATAACCCGTTATCGTAGGTATAAACCTTACTACATTAGTTGGACAGCAAGCGCATTTTTGCCATGGTGGTCTGCGGTCGTTGCCTTCTAACTTGTTGCAGTAAAAAATTGCATCACCGGATAAAGCCAAACCTGATAATGGGGTATTATAAAGTGCCCTTTCAATTATGTCAATATATTTACCATCCTTCAGAAGCAAGAACATTCTTTGAGCCCACAAAACAAGACCTATCGAAGCACAAGTTTCACAATATGCGGTATCATTAGGTAGATAGTATGGTTTGCTAAACCCTTCGATGCGGAGTAATGAATCACCGATGCCAGCAGTTATATACATTTTCCTTTCAGTAAGGTCATACCAGAGTTTATTCAATGCGAAAAGATACCTATCATCACCTGTTAATGCGACATAATCAGTTACTGCAGAATATAAATACATTGCTCGAACCGCATGTCCGAGTATTTCATCCTGCTCAATCACAGGTTTGTGGTCCTGACATACACTTCCCCATCTACCTCCTTCCTGCTTACCTTTATAAGGCTTACCTCTCTGCTCTATGAACCACTTCGCCATCTCTGCGTATTTTTTATTCCCTGTTATCCAAGAAAGTTTGAACAAAGCAAGTTCAATTTCTTCATGCTGTGGGACTTCTTCAACTTTACCTGTTCCGAATGTTTCACAAATATGGTCAGCAAACTTAATAGCCACATCTAATAATTTTCTTTTTCCTGTAGCCTGATAATATGCAATCGCCCCTTCGAATAGATGTCCAGCACAATATGTCTCATGCTCTTCGTCATTGGTCCAGCGTTTATCTGGTTTTACCAGAGTAAAAAATGTATTTAAGTAGCCGTCAGGTTGTTGCGAACAAGCAATCAGGTCAATTATTTCATCCACCTGACTCTCAATTGCGGGGTCTTTAGTCAAAGCAAGCCAGTATCCCGCACCCTCAATCGCCTTATATACATCTGAATCCTCAAAACAAAACCCTTTATGTTTGCCTTCTTTCTTACCACATACCACCCTAAAATTATCTATCTTCCCTTCACTCTCACAATACTTCAAATTGTGAGGGAGAAACTTTGTTCCAACGAGAACAACCCAATTTTTCCAAAACCCATCTTTTAACTGAACTTCAGTAAAAGGCACAGGCGTAACTGGATAAATAGGTGGGAGAGTATGGACAGTATGCATTACATAAAAAGGAGCCAATGACAATAAAATTAAATTCATATCTTCATCCTCCGAAAAAATGTTTTTGAATAAAAAACCTTCAATTTGTATACTACTAAAACCATAATATATTAATCTATAAATAATGATAAGGTAAAGGAAAACATGAACTTGCCTGCTGAAAAAAGGCTACTAACAGGTTGGGGTAGGTTTTACAAACAATGGAGTTATGCTTTTAGACCTGAAAGTTGGAATACATTACAATTGGTCGCAAAAGATGAACGAACTCCCGACATAATAGCCAGAGGATTAGGTAGGAGTTATGGAGATACCTCACTAAACGAAGGTGGGGCTGTTGTAGATATTACGAGGCTGAATCGATTTCTCCAATGGGATGAGGAAAAAGGGATACTCACATGTGAAGCAGGTGTTACGATTAAAGAAATTTTGGACACCTTTCTTCCCAGAGGGTGGTTACCTTATGTATGCCCGGGGACCAAATTTGTAACGATTGGCGGAGCAATTGCAAACGATGTTCATGGGAAAAATCATCACTGCGAGGGAACTTTTGGTAAATATGTTTTCTCATTAGAACTAATTACCGCAACGGGTGAGGTAATAAACTGTAGTAAATTTGAAAATCCTGAAGTTTTTCGTGCCACAGTTGGTGGAATTGGATTAACCGGATTAATTAGAACTGCTACTATCCAGTTAAAAAAGATACCATCTGCATATCTTCACGTAGACATAAATCAATGCAAAGATTTCGATAATCTGATGGAAAATTTACAAGATTTCGATAAGAAGTATCCATATACAGTAGCGTGGGTGGATTGTCTTGCGCAGAAAGAGAATATGGGTAGGGGGATTGTAATGGGTGGCACATTTGCAACACCCAATGAACTGCCTTCAAGACTAAAAAATACGCCATACACTCAAAAGCAAAAAATGGAATTCAAAGTTCCAATTGATGCACCGTCATGGGCATTAACACCCCGAACTGTAGGCATTTTCAACTCTTGGTATTATGACCTTAATAAGTCAAGATATGAACTACAATCCATTGAGAAATTCTTCTTCCCATTAGACAGAATATTAGATTGGAACAAAATCTATGGGAAACGGGGATTTATTCAATATCAAGCAGTATTTCCACAGAGTGAAATAAAAGGATTTAAAGTACTCCTCGAAAGTCTATCCTTCTCACAAGTTGCCTCTTTCCTTGCGGTATTAAAAAGAACTGGACCCTACCGTGAAGGCTACTTATCGTTCCCGTTTGAAGGCTATTCATTAGCACTGGACATACCAAACTATCCAGGAATTGCAAAGTTAGTAGAAGACCTCGATTTCATAACTCGCAGATATGGGGGCAGGATTTACCTCGCAAAGGATAGTTTAATGAAACCAGACATGTTCAGGGAATCGTATCCTGAGTGGAAAACCTTTGTTGAGGTAAAAAGCAAGATAGACCCTGAATGTAGATTTTCTTCTTCGATGGCAAGAAGATTAGAAATAGTTCCTCAAAGAAGGAGAGCACCTATATGCTGAATTCTTCTAAAACTATTGTTCCTACTACAAAGTCAGTAGTAATTTTAGGTAGTGTATCACCAGTGGGAAGAGCCATAGCCAATGAATTTGCAAAGCAAAACTACTCCATTATTCTGGGAGATATAAATGTTGAAGAAAATGAACGAATAGCAAGCGACATCCGAATTAGGCATAGAGTTGTGTGTGAGACAGTTTATTTCGATGCTCAGGATTTTGAAAAACACCAAGAATATCTCGAGGAAATTACAAAAAAGATTTGTGGTTATCCTGAGGGTATAGTAATATGTTTTGGATATATGCCTAAACAGGAAGAGGCCCAAAAAAACTTTGCTATTATAAAAAAAACGGTTGAAATTAACTATCTTGGTGCAGTATCCATCCTAGAAAAAATGCTTGAAAAATTTGAAGAGCGCAACTATGGCTTTGCAATTGTAATTTCATCGGTCGCTGGCGACAGGGGCAGAAAAAGCAATTATATCTATGGCTCATCCAAATCAGCACTGACCAGATATTTAGAGGGACTACAACACAGATTTG
>CAZZMK010000393.1:0-2710 GCA_964655185.1 uncultured Nitrospirales bacterium
GGGCTACTTGTGAATTCGAAACCAAAAAACATAAAAATGCGGTAGGCCTGCAAATTAAATACCATTTTCAGGACAAATTAGGTTCTGTCTTAGATGTCCAAATCCCGCATTGGGACCACCTTTCATCCGAAAGCAAGGAAATACTTAGGAAAATCTCTTTCAACTCTAAAATTCCTAAACATCATCCTTTCTTATTCGAGATAATCAAATTTGAATTATCACAATCACTAATCCACTTCTATACAAAGCCTGTAGTAGTAAACATCGCAAATGATATACTTCAAACCCAAAAAGGAAAGATTTCACCCGAACTAAAGAAATTTTTAGAACACATAGTTAAATATAAAATTAAAAAAGGTGATTTGGATATAAACTCGGTAACATCATTCTTCGGGGCTATTTTAGAAAACACCACCTACTTTGAAAGGCTAAGAACTTCTCTAAATTTTCAAAATCTAACATCCCGTGATTTAACCCAACTATGTTTAGAACTGAGGTCCCCTAACAAAGTAAGCGTGAATACCTTACAAAAATTTTGTTTACTGTTGAAGGAAATAAACAAGGAATCAGATATTTAGCAAAGAAACTTTTTCATTAATTGATTTCTCAACTAATTTAGAAATCTCAAACTCATTATTATACATTTTCCTTAGTTCCACACTATTAATCTCTAAAAGTAAATCATCATTCTTAAATACTCTAACTACAAAGTTAATGTTTGGGCAGGTGAAAATTATCCCTGCTATTGCAGAACCGAGGTCTCCCATAGGTGCAGTATCTATGTGAGAATAGACAAAATACAACTCCACCATAGCCCCCCCTAATTTATTACTAGTACCTATCTTTAACATTCCCCCTGTCTGTTCTACCGCTTGTTTTGCCAAACTCAAACCTAATCCCGTTTTCTTTTCTTTTTTAGTGGTAAAGAACGGCGTTAATATCTCTTTCGGGTCATCAGGAAAACCTGAGCCATTATCTTCAATTACTATCCACAAAAAATTTTGTCCCTCATCTACTCTTATAGTAATATGAATCTCTGAAGCCCCAGCATTAATGGAATTTTCAATCAAATCTAAAATATGTTGAGATATCTCTATCATCTTAACTAATCTCTATCTCAGGTTGCTTTCTTAGTATATCTAACAACCCTTTAAAACTATATAAATCTATATCTAATTTAGTTTTCACGCATCCTATTTCATCTAAAGAATGTGCATCTGAAGAAGATATAATTGTCAACTCTTCAGGAACAGGAAAACTCATTCCCCTCATATTAACATTCCTACTTAATATTGCTTGCTTACAACCTGTTGGGGATACCTCAACAACATTGAAAAGATTGTCCGGCACAGAACCCAACTGACTAATTACTGAAAACGACGGCCTGTCAATATGCGCAGATATAGCGATACCTTTATGTTCCCTTATTAACTCTACTGTTTCTTCCAAACTGAGGTTTACTGCATAGTATAAGGGCTTGCTAACCTCCCTTATTGGAGTTCCCATATAGTCAATTACAAGTTGAGGAGAGTAAATATCAGGATGAGCCTGAACATCTGGGAGTAAACTTTCTAAGATAATAGATATTGCCTCTACTCTCTCTACACTCGGAAACAAACCTACTACATGAACCTCTTCTTTAGTAGTTATCTCTATGCCAGGCACTACTACTATTTCTGGATAAAATTCCTTACCAAAATCAGAAAAAGCCCTTACATTCCATCCAGAATTATGGTCACATATTGCAAAAATATTTATCCCCACCTTATCGACTTGGGGAAAAATATTTTGAGGAATCATAGCCCTATCTGCACAAGGGGATAAAACTGAGTGTATATGAAGGTCTGCGTACATTATGGGGTCTCTTCACAAATTAAAAATATATTTTAGTCACTCCCTCTAATACCCATAGCGTAAAGTTCGCCCGCAATATCAAATGCAGTTTTATCAGAAGCAAATAATAGTATCTTCTCTTCTTCAGCCTTATCTATTACTTCCTTCTCCGCAGTTCTTCCTTGCACAAAAATAACCGCATATAGTTCACAATGCACCGCTACAGCAATTACATTCATGTGTGTCTGTAGAGTAATTAATAGTCCTTTCCGCGGAGCATTAGCAAGTGCATTACTTAACAAATCTGACACAAAGGCTTTAGAGACCTCCCTATCGAGTAGGTCTGATATATTCGTGGTTAAAAGTGTAAGTCCCAATTTTTCCTTTATTTCCCGCAACTTTACACAAGCCATTACTATTCTCCTTTCTTATTCTCTAAATACGGACATCTATTAATAGAAATGTTATATATAGCTACTTCCTCCGCAAATTCTAAGCATCTTGGAGCACCACAAACTGCACAATCTCTTCCAGGCAAAACTTTTTGCACACTTTCAATTAACGATAACTTTTGCAAAGATTCTTTCATATTAGCACCAAGCCTTATACCTTTCCTCATTTTTAATTCACTTGCTCTGAAAACACATTTTGCGTCCAAATTTCCATTAAAATCATAAAAACCCTTTTCCCTAAGAATTGCCTTCAAACTATATGGTTCTATATCTGTAAAAGGAAAGCCATAACATCCACCGTAACAATTGTAAAGTTCGACATACTTTAAGTTTTTCGCAACTTTCCCTTTTTCAAACTTATCTAAAAATCGCTTCACCGATATTATACCCATTACACTCTGAGATTCATCTATAAGCAGATTAGT
>CAZZMK010000394.1:0-11151 GCA_964655185.1 uncultured Nitrospirales bacterium
GAACGAATCATTCGTTTCTGATTCTTATCTAAAACATATGAGGATGACAATTGATTTTTCAGAGAAACTAATAAATTATCTTTTGAATCTATTTCAGAAGAGTGACAAGCGTCAAGTAATTCATAAACATTCTTGCGCAACTCAAGTCTCTCACTACTAAAATCCTTCTTATTCCGCTTACCAATATCCTCTAACAAAGCAAAAACTTGCGGGTCTGGAGGTCTAAAAGTTTGAAGGGCTATTCTAATTTCCCTTTCAGCCTCCTTAAAATTGCCTGAGTCGATCTTTTTCTTTATCCTCTGAATGTAATTTTGAGGATTAGCAAGTGTATAGTATTCTGAAAATATAGTGAACAAATAATAATAAATAGCAAAACAACCAAGCACTATTGCATACAAAACAGCAAGGCTTACTTTCTTATCTATTCCCATAACTACATAAACCTTCCTCATACATAAACTACTACAAAACCAGTTTGTAATACAAGCAAGTCTAAATAGTAATATAATGGTAATAATAAATAATGCTAGGAAAATTTTTAACTCTATATATCTAATCTAATTATCTTCTTAAGAGGAATACAGGCGTATGAGGAGAATAAGAGCACAGATGATTATTTCAGTTTTTTCCTTATTACTAATATTGAGCAGATCCACAATTGGAGAAGAACTTAAATTATCTGATGCACAACCATCTAAGGATGAGTTAATAATACTGCCCGCAACACCGATATCTTACCAAACAGAGGCTGACAAAGAAGAACTAAATATTCAAAAAGAAATTTCTGTAGACCTAATCGACCTTGAAGCATTAAGGAAAGCCACCGAAAAAAAGAGAGGCACTGATAACGTAATCAGAATGTCATTAAAAGAATGTATTGAACTTGCACTAAAGCAGAACCCGGATATCTTTGTAAGCGGATTAGAGCCAATTAAGGCACAGGCAGACCAACTAACAGCAAAGGGCATGTTTGACCCAATTTGGCAAACTTCCCTTCAATATAACTATGCCTCTGTATACGCAAGTCAGGAAATAAGAGCATACGCTGGCGTCAATTCTCTTGAAACAAAAAGGACTGATTTCACTTCTTCACTTGGAGGGAAACTTAAATTGGGTACTCAATATGCACTTACATTCAATACTGAATGGCAAGCCACCACATTTTCAAATCTGGAAGGTGAATACGGAGGGCAACTACTATTCACCCTGACTCAACCAATATTAAGAGGGTTTGGAATTAAAGTCAACACCGCTAAAATAAAGATGGCTGAAAAAGCAGAAAAACTCGCTTATGCACAATTGAAGATGACGATAATGAATACCGTTGCAGAAGTAGTAAAAGCATACTGGGATTTAGTTGGGGCAATAGAAAATGTAAAAGTAAGGGAAGAAGCACTTGCAAATGCAGAAAGACTTCTTGAAATCAGTGAAAAAAGGAGAGAGATAGGCACCGCAGCGGACATAGAAGTTCTTCAGGCGAAAGCAGGTGTGGCTACGCGCCAAAGTGAATTAATTGCTGCTCGCGCACAAATGGAAAGTGCTTGCGATGTTCTTAAAAACCTTCTTCTTATCAGAGACGGAGACCTATTTTCTAAAGTGCTAATAATCCCCACAGATAGACCGAGAACTTTCGATGATGAAAAGTTCGATGTTGAAAAATTGGGACCCGATGTAAATGAATGTGTTCAAATAGCCATTAAAAACAGACCCGAAATCGAAATGGCAAAACTACAAATTGAAACCGCAGACTTAAAACTTTTGGAAACGAGAAATGAAATACTTCCACAATTAGACATTATCGGGGCTTATGGTCGAGGTGGAAGAGACCCCGAGTTAGACAAAGTATTTTACGGAATAAGAGATGACCAAGAAACTTACTACAGTTACGGTATAAAAGCAACAATCCCTCTTGGAAACAGAGCAGGAAGAGGCGCCTACCAACGCGCAAAACTCACCAAAAGGGAAATGGAAGAAAGGATGAAAAAGGTGGAACAAGCAGTAATGATGAGCGTACACCTCGCAGTTAGAAATGTTGAAACGAATCGTGTTCTCGTTGAGAGCAATAAGCAAGCACGAAAACTACAAGAAGCAAATGTAGTCGCTGAAGAAAAAAGGTTAAAACTCGGCGTAAGCACAAGTTGGCGTGTACTACAGGTCCAAACTGATTACACAATGGCAAAAACTATGGAACTTCAAGCAAGAATCGCCTATGAAAAAGCACTCATAGACCTATACCTTGCCCAGGGCACACTACTTGATAACTTAGGCATCGATATAACTCTACCTCAAGTAGAATCCACACCTACTTTCACTCAAAGCATAAATCCCCGCTGGGAATAATACAAATACCTAAATTCCCCTCTCTCATATAAGTCTATACAATAGGCTACCTATTGGTTCTACTCTGTTCTTCTAACAATTTTTAGTATACCCATTATGGAGAGAATTAATACGAGGGAAGAAAACATCAAAGTATTAGATGCAGGCACACCTTGTGAATATTTGACCATCACCTTATCTGACTGTATAACTTCCTGTTCATCGGAAATTTCAACCCAGTAAATCCCTTCATTCTCGGGTAACATACTCTCTATTACTAACTCGGGTGTGTCTACACCTAAGTTTTCCCCATCCTTAAACCATTGGTAATTCACAGGTGGAATTCCTCCTGTTACTTCTACCGATAAGACATATCTATCCCCATCCACAACAATTCCCCCTTGAGGTTGTTTAATAATCTGCATATGTGGGAATACTCCCAAATATATCTTGTTCGTTGTTACAACCTCTTCTCTTGAATCACCTATTTCGCAATAATACTCACCACCGTCATCTAAAACAATTTCTTCTTTTGTCCATACATTCGAATTAGGTCCTACTGGTATGTCGTCCTTATACCATTGGAAATGTATTTCACCTACTCCCCCTACATAACTAAAACTCAACACAAATGGGTCTCCAACATACACATTTCGGTTGTACAAATTAGTTGTAATCTTAATCCTATTAGTAACGGTTTTGCTCTTCGGTTCAGTAAGAGGATTTCCAGCCAGGTCTGCTCCTGTAAGCACAGTTATTGTGATATCTTCACCCTGAACCAAACTTCCATAATTCCAATTCAGAATGTAATTGCCTTCTGTTACTTTCTGAACAGCGTTGGGATTCGTGCTTAAACTACCTTTACCCGGTCCTGAAAGACTATATCTCGTGGTTAATGTCATAAATGGCTCCATAGCCTCTGAGAACAAAACTCTTATTCTTCTAGAATCTATAACTCTCACATCCACCACATACGGAGATACACCCACACTGGGGCACATTACCGTATCCCAATCTGGGTCTATTAAATTGCCATAGATATCCCTAACATTTTGCACCTGGACCTGGACCAATGAACCACCTTTCATTTCACCTTCATCCCACTCTAATATGTATGTCCTCGGCTCAGAATCTTCTAACACTCGGGAAGGATGTATCGCAAGCGTACCCCTACCCGAAGCCCCTGCAGGATTACCAACCGAATAATTTCCAATAAATAATGCTGATGGACCCATATCTTCACTAAATTTAATTTTCAGTGCCCTTTCATTAATTGCTGTTAACGAGATTGCTCTTGGCAATGTAACTTCAAAAATATCCGAAGCGGTATTATGTAGTGGGTCTATCACATTACCTGCCAGGTCCTGAACACTATTTACTTGGACTGTAACTTCCTGTCCCTCGGAAATCACTTCGCCACTCGTCCAGGAAATTGCATAAGTTGGAGGGAATTCACTTACCTTCTCCACGTTGGTAGGGGAATTACCCGGAGGAGAACCTATCCACCACTGGTAGTTCAAAGGATTAAGTACACTTCCTGGCTCTACTTCTCTCATCATTTCGGAGAACACTACATTAATTCGCCTAGGTCCTACTACTTCAATAGAGGCTAACATAGGAGGCACACCGCCGATTCCTCCTCCGATATGTGTTCTACTATTTGGCTGGCCAATAGGATTACCTTGTTCATCAAACACTCCCGTAACCGTAATAGTAACATCTCCCCCATTTTTCATCTCCCCACTATTCCAGTTCAATCGAACATTCTTATTGTCAATTACTGTCACCTGGTCTGGATTATCAGATAAAGTGCCTTTGCCATCACCTGAAATCGTGTAATTAATAGGTTCTCCTAACTCATCCATCCGCATAGGTTCAGAAAATTGTACCTCAACTTCTAAAGGTTGAGTTACCTGCACTAAAGTAACATAAGCAGGTGTAGCGTCTATTACATGCACCTGAAAGGTCTTCTCATAATGTAACCCCATCATATCCGTCGCCCAAACTTGAACAGTTACATACGGATTCTCGCTCCCATCCAAAACACCCGGTAAATCTACAACTAATTTGTTTTCATCAAGCCTAAATGCTCCATTCCCATTTTGCACTAAATTTAATATGTGCTGTTCTTCAGGGTCGGGGTCAATCACAGTAAACTCGGCAACAATAGTGCCTTCAGGAGCATTATCATAAACTTCTATCGGGTCAGGATTACAGACTATATCAGTTGGATGGAAGAACCCTTCATCCGCACCAATATCTGGTGAAGCACAACCTGGGGGCAAGGGTCTACTTTGCCCTTCAAAATCTATGTTTGTAGTATCTGCACTTCCTGACTTACCTAACGCACCACTACCCGTCTGCAACTTTCCCAAACCGTCCAACTTCGGGTCTGCATAAATCATAATTTGTTCATCTGGCGGAGTCTCAAATCCTCCCTTGCCATCTTGGGCATTGCGGTTCCATGCTAAGTTTTTCCATTCAAACCCTGCTTCCCAAGTAGGCGTAATATTAGAAGCATTAGGAGCATCAAATATCGTTCCTGCTGAATAAAATATATCTCCTGTCCTACCATATATGAGCCAATTGGTAACTGGATTCCCCTCCGGTGATGTAAGCGTAACATGACGCAACCTAATCGTGGCAAATGCAGTAGGAGATAAAGTATCACTAAATCCGCGTGTATCAATATATGAAGGTACACCACCTCCGTAAAATATAGTATTAGTAATATTCAAAACAGGCCCATAGTTACCACCAGTTGCTCCAGACCGAAATGTTCCGGCTCCAAAGCCCCACCAGCATGAATCCATCTCTACCTGAACCGGTCCCGTCAATTCTCCCCCCAAACTGGTAATAGCGTATCCAACATACGGCTTAATTGTCCCCCTCACACGATAAAACTTTATCGACCCCCTTAAAATACGAGCATAAGTACCTGTACTACTCGTCATACCATCCATATCAACCCAATACACAGGTGACGGCACGACATCATCCGAGGTATCGAACCAATTATTACCAGGCTCTAATCCCAATATTTCAACTCGAGCCCCACTTTGCTGGAAGTTAAAAGCACGTTCCCCGCACGGACCTGTAAAAACTGGCTTGTATAACAAATAAACATTCGGGGTAGTGTGAGTATCTTCACCCAACTTATCAAATAAATTTGCACTGCCACTTCGAAAAGAACAATTG
This sequence comes from uncultured Nitrospirales bacterium, assembly GCA_964655185.1. Classification (GTDB taxonomy): domain Bacteria; phylum Hydrogenedentota; class Hydrogenedentia; order Hydrogenedentales; family Hydrogenedentaceae; genus Hydrogenedens. Next base: position 5,518 of record CAZZMK010000394.1, read on the forward strand.
TAAAAGACTATCTGAGAACCGCCATCACTTGCATTAGGACTATCCGCACGTACCGCTATAGCACTATCTGAATATATGCTCCCTCCTCTGGGAGCAAATATGCATTGTTCCAAAGTCATACGAACTTTATTTTTTAGCGATAGTCGAGTTCCGCGACCGTAAGCAAAACTGAAATCTACATACCGCAACTGTGCTTCCATTACACCTCCCCCATTCATCGTGCCCACCACCATTAAAGGCAATGTCTGCTGAACCTCATCCCCACCCAAAAATCGCACCATGTAAAATTGATGCTTATTCACCGGCAAATTACTCAGGTACACATAACTTCCATCAGGTGCTCCAGGCTCTTCTAATGGTTCCCAAACCCTCTCCTTTTTAATGAAATTCACTTTCTCTATTATAAAAACTCCATTTCCATTAATTGAAGTGGTTATCAGGGGTGAAGAATAAGAGGAATACAATGCTATCCTGTTGTATACACCTTCATCATAACCAACAATCCTCAAAACTTTCCCAGTCGTAGAGTTATTACTAAATACAGGGTGGTCATTTTGAGGTCTAATTTCTGGGCGTATACCACTATCTGCAATTACTTCCATGTTTCCACTATCCCCAAGAACCAATTCCGGCACTTGAAAATATACCCCGTCACTTTGAACAGGTCCTTGCCATTCTATTCGTATCGTGTGATTTCCAGGATTTAGAACTGTTGCGTGGGTCCAGGCGTCGGATAATTGTTCAAACCCCCATTCGTTAGGACTTCCAGTGGCACCTTTGGGCGCACCTTGATAAACCCTGTATAAATCTGCATATAACAAACCTTCAAAAACACAAAAAGGAAAAATTACAAGCAGAAATATCCTCATCATCCAATAACTCATATTGCTCTCCTTGGCATTGTTGTTTTATCATTACACCAGCAGATATATAATACTACATAAAAACTAAAAATGCATAGTGAATTTATAGTTTATATGCGAAAAAAACGGAAATAGAAAGGAAAAACAAATGCTCATAGAATCACCAACTGTGGGGAAAGCAAGACTACATTCTCCTCTATTATCAAAAAATAGTAAAAGTGAAAGATATAGATTTGTGGATGAAGATACGTATGTCCCATTAATAATTGAGGTTAAAAAAGAAAATCCTTCTCTCTCAGCAGGAAATATTTTTTTCGAAAAGGCAGGACCCAGAAAATTTATTTACTTTCAACCTGAGAATTGCACAGTAGGAATAACTACCTGTGGTGGATTATGCCCCGGCTTAAATAATGTTCTCCGCTCTCTTGTAGTAGAACTGTGGTTTAACTACGGAGTAAAGAGAATATTTGGCTTCCGTTACGGTTATGCGGGGATGAATCCCGATAACAAAATTGCTCCGATAGAATTAAATCCAGACATCGTTGATGAAATACACGATGAAGGGGGCACAATATTAGGCACATCAAGAGGTCCCCAAGACCCCGAGAAAATCGTTGAGTATCTAAATAAACTAGGTGTAAACATATTATTTTGCATAGGTGGTGACGGAACACATAGAGGTGCATATAAAATATTTGAGGTTGTAAAAAACAAAAAATTAGAAATGGCAATAATAGGAATTCCTAAAACAATTGACAATGATATCTTATATACGTCTCGTTCTTTTGGATTTAATACCGCAGTAGAAGAAGCAAGAAAGGTACTAATTAGTGCTCATACCGAAGCCAAGTCTGTAAGGTATGGAATAGGTTTAGTAAAGTTAATGGGCAGGGATTCAGGATTTGTTGCATGCCACGCTACACTTGCAAGTCAATTAGTAAACTTCGTAATAATCCCCGAGGTGCCAGTTATATTGGAGGGAGAAAAAGGTTTTCTAAAATGGCTTGAAAACAGAATATTGGCAAGAGAACATGCTCTGATTGTAGTTGCTGAAGGTGCTGGTTCGAACTGGTTTGGAAAGCAAGAATTATCAAGGGATGCATCAGGAAATGTCATACATCCTGACCCCGGCAAGTTTTTAAGGGATAAAATATTGAACTATTTCGGGAGCAGGAATATCCCTATCCAAATGAAATATTTCGACCCAAGTTACATAATAAGAAGTGTCCCAGCAAATGCAGATGATGTAATCTTTTGCGACTCATTAGCCCGAAATGCAGTACACGCAGGAATGGCTGGGAAAACTGGAATTACAATAGGATACATAAATAATGAATTTGTCCATATACCAATTGAGATGGTCATTAAAGGTAGAAAACAAGTAGAGACTACAGGTAGTTTATGGTATTCAGTTTTGGCATCTACTGGTCAACCTGAGGACGCGCTCCTCTCCCCAGAACTTCAAAAACAACAAGAGTAGAATCAAGGTTAAGCAATATTACTCACCAATAAATCGATTCCAAACAAGGAATAGTTTATAATATATCTTGCTTTACAAATTTCCATTGCTTTGTTTTAGTCTCCTGGATAAAATATAAACATCCCCTAAATAAAATAGACAGATGAGTGATACTAATATTTCTTACAATTCAAACACAATCAATAATGAATTTAGTGCATGGACAAAAGTCTTTTATCTCTCACTTCTTCTGACTTTTTTATCAGTTGCACTATTTCAAGGAACACGCGGACTTTATGAAACTACAGAGGGTAGATATGCCCTGTGTGCTCGAGAAACTTTGAAGTCAGGTAACCTTTTGGAACCCATTCTTCACGGGAAACACCACTGGACAAAACCGCCACTTACTTACATTGCAATTGGGTGCGGGTTACTCATATTCGGTGAAAACAGTACTTGGGGAGCAAGGTTTTACCTCATACCTGCTTTTTTCTTTACTGTACTATTTGTCTTCCTACTCACCACAGAGTTGTGGGACTTTAAAACTGGGGTTTTGGCTTCATTACTTTATGGTACCTCACCCTTTCTAATAGGAGGAGCAAACGCTATATCTACAGATACACTCCTCGTTTTATGGCACGCTATTACATATTACTCATTTTGGAAAGTATATAAGTCCAAGAAAAAACTATATGTGTATTTGTTTTGGCTTGCCTTGGGATTGGGATGTATTACAAAGGGCCCTATGGGTTTTATACCATTATTTGGTATTGTGCCATTCTCACTAATACGCTGGATTAAATATAAAGAATCATTTTGGCACTTTATTTCGCCTATCGGTATACTTTTGTTTTTCATAATAGGAATTAGTTGGTATCTGTACGAAGACTATAAACATCCTGGATTATTAAAATACTGGTTCCTACACGAAACCATAGGTAGACTCGCAGAAGGTGAGTTTGACAGAAATCCTGAGTGGTACAAAATATTTCCAGTGTATGTTGCGCCATTACTATTTGGAACAGGCTTATGGATGATACTATTAATTTACTCAGCAATTCAGTTAAGGGGGAAATCCCAAAAATCAACATTATTTGTACATATTAGTTCGCCTGAGTGGCTTTTTATTACGCTTACCTTCGTCCTTCCAATGGTTTTCTTTTTTATAAGCAAATCAAAATTATCCTTGTATATTTTGCCTTTATTTATCCCAATGTGCTCAGCAATGGGGAAAATTCTAAATGATGCTATTGAGAACAAAATCATCCGTCTAAAACACATAGTGATTCTGGCTATACTACAGGCAATACTCATAATAATAGGCAAAGGCGTTTCTGCTTATCTTCCCAACTCAAAAGATATGAAGCAACTGGGAAAAGATATTGTCCCATTAATACAAAAGTTTAGTGCCGTAGAATTATACACAGTCAAATCAAGAGAACTTAATGGATTAGAATTCTACCTAAACATACCTGTTCCTGAAATAGAAATTGCAGAGGAAAATACTAATGCTTCAAACATAAACAAGTCGGAAATAGAGGAGAAAATAATAAACCTCCTGAAATCAAGCACTCAAATAAAGAAAATTATAATTGTCCCTCGTAAAATTGAGACTTATCTTAAAGTACTAAACTTACCTCCCCAAATAAAAATAGAGAAAATAAACAAATACTGGTTTGCTATATATTGGAACGAGGGGTAATATAAAAAAACAGATTGATTCTATATAACTCTAACTGTCCAAGAGTTTAAGAAGTTCAGTTTGTTTTTGTTTTATCATAAAAAAGATTATTTGGTTTTAGGTATTTCTTCAAGCAGGATTATTTTCTTCCGATTGCTGGTCATTAACAATAAAAGGTTCATTACCCAACTTTTTTCTAAGCCAATTCCTAAACTTTTTACTAACACTAACTATACACCATAGGATTACTATAGGGATAAGATAAGAGAAAATTATGTATCCGGGGTCTATAAGAAAATTTTTATTACTCATATCTGCGTTCGGATTCCACATAAAGGTAGCTAAAATATCAAGGAATATATAACTCGCGCTGAAAATAAATTGAGTTATAAACAGAATTAATGCTATCCCAACTGCAAACTTAAAATAGTTGGAATAACTTACTTCCATAGTAAAAACCTCTTATTGGATGCTTGTCTTTACTAAACTATTTTCTAAGTAGTCCTATTCAAAGTTATAGTTTAGATATATAAATTATATTAGATTTACTCTCTACAAAATATAAAAAACTAAAATATTTAGAGCCTTCTTCTAAGGTTTATAAAAAAATCCTTAAAAGATAGCAAAAAATAAGGCACAGGCTTTTATGCCTGTGCCTTTATCTTCTCAGGCACAACAGAGAAAGTTAACCTTTAATTTTGTCCTGGCGGTATAAATCAGTCACCTATGGTAATTACAAACACTGCACGACGATTGAGTTTACGATTTTGAGGCGTATCATTTGGTACCGCTGGTCTGCTCTCTCCATAACTAATTGTAGTAATACGAGATGGGTCAATTCCATTTTCTACCATGTATTTCTTCACAGCATCGGCACGACGCTGACCTAAGCCCATATTATACTCTTCTGTTCCAATGTTACAGCAATGTCCTTCGATTGTAACTTTATCTTGTGGATACTTCTTCAGATACGCAATAACTTCATCAACAATTGCCTTACCCTCTGGCTTCAACACAGCCTTGTCAAAATCAAACAACACATGGTTGAACACTGGCGCTGTTCTCTTCTGAACTGGAGGTGCTGGCGGTGGAGGAGTCGGAGCCGGCGGTGCTGGAGGTACGGGTTTCTCCCAAGCACTATATACTATTCCTCGATTGCCCCATAATTCAGAGTCACCAGCATTAGAGGCTGGTTCTTTAGGCCACCACCAATATCCACTTCTCCCTTTAGAATCCGCAACTGGTTCAGGCGTTGCACCCGTATTGCCCCACCAGGACATATCATCCCAAACTTTTGCTGCGGTTGCCGGTAGACCGACAAACGCTACTGCTACTACCAATGCCACTGCGATGAGCTTTTTCATAGATGCCCTCCTTCTAATAGTTATAAGTTTTTGGTTCAACTTTCTTAGTTGTGCCGTATCCTTCACGGCTAACAATCCTAATTAAATCAAAAAAACACACCCAAAGTCAAGTATTTTCCTTTCCTAAATAAAAACTACTTGACTCGGAAAATAATATTATCATAACGACTTATGAAAATTCAACTTACACAAATTAGTTGGTTCTTTGCTAAATAATCTATTAAAATATTTACATAAAGACATTTTTATTAGATGAATAAAGGAGAA
>CAZZMK010000395.1:0-13164 GCA_964655185.1 uncultured Nitrospirales bacterium
GCGTTCTAACCAACTGAACTACGTCTCCGACCAGATTAATTATATCCAAAAACTAAAAAACTTTTCAAGTTCTTAGGGTGTAATTATGTTTCCTTGCTCATCGATTGCAAAGGAAGTAGGAGGAATCTCCCATTTAAAATCTTTACTTTTTCTCAAAAATTCATCCTCGGTAAGGGCGAAAATGGGACTGATTTCAATAAAATATTCATTCTGTAATATATCTTCGTTTAGCGAGTATCCACATTTTTCCAGCCATTCAGCCCATAATTGAGTCATACTTCTCCTTGCTGATTCTACACTATTTTCACCTGTAAGTTGTTTTATTGGTGTGTATTCTCCTTTTCTTTCTATTTCCACAGCCACAGGTGGATGAGAGATGTATCTCAAAGCGTCAAAGATAAAGGTCTCAAATTTATATCCATTAGGTTTATCTGGTTTTATAAGATTTCCAGAATCATCTATATATGAAATTTTTTTATGTGCACGGTGCCACGGGAATTCTGTAAATTTAGAGTAGACCTTTTTAATAAAATCTAATGTAATTATATGCATAGCAGGATTTCCTGCGTAGTGCTTTATAGAGCCATCGGGATTAAGTTCTAAAAGTTGTGGGTATATGTCTAATTCTGAATACTCAATCACTCTATATTCGCCATCACAGATACAGTGAACCCCTACACCTTCTCTTAAGGAATTTTTACGTATTATCTTAGATGACATTTCTGCTTTGTTTAGTACATGGTATCCTATAAACCTTGGGTCAGCAACTTTTACGGCCCAATTGTCTACCTGAAAGTAACTTAAGTAATTGATGCCTCTATTATTAAGTTCTTCATAGAGTCCTTTTTCAATTATAGTTTGAATAGTTCCCCCGTGTCCGTTTGGGTTCATAGCTATTGAGTAAGGGGAGTCGAGCATAAATTTGCCTTTTTCATCCAGGCAGGGTACCATTGGTTGAGTGGCAAAAATTATATTTTCTCTCTTGAGGCCAAAGTAATTGTTTTCTTCGAAGAAAGATTTGGTATCGACTGCGTTGGTTTCGCTAACCATTATGCACCAAAGCATATCTACTTTATATCTATTTTGGAGGTTCAAGATTTTTTCCGCGTGGTATTGGAATATAGATTTTTTAGTTACAGGTCCGACAGGAAATGCTCCTTTAGGTTTGTCAAAACCTAACCTTGTACCTTGTCCCCCTGCTACCATAAAAAGTGCTACTTTTCCTTCTCTTAACGTATATTCACCGCACTCGTATGCTTCTTTTTCTTGGGGGTGGTCAGGGGGATTTAATGGTATTACGGGAACAGGTTTAATTTCATTGAAAACTTCTGGTTTTGGCGTGTTGAAAATCCATATTTCTGATAATCGCTTAATTAGTTCAAAATCTATTTTCTTCATTTGTAAGAGCAAATGCGCTTTTTCTTGGGTTTTGAGACTATCCCAGAAACGAAATATGTGCTGTTGCCCATATCTTTCGGCTAACTCTCTTAATTCTTGTTCTTGGGCGAGAATAGTATCAATTGTATTTCCATTAGTTTTACCAGTATGGGCTCCACATCTTCCCATATTTACTCATTTCCTTTCTTTGTTGACTGTTCGGTAGTAAGCCTGGTTTACATCCTTCGGTTATTTCATATTTTGAGCCACAACCATCACAGAGTCCATAATCGAAGCCAGGATACTCAAGAGGTTCTTCACAACGAGGACAAATAGGTTGAAATCTTTTATAAACTTCCTCAGGATTTGGAAAATCCATCCCACAACAAGGACATTTTCGCATGTAGTCTATTCTTCTCCATGCTCTTGAAAACATCCTTTCTGCGTTGCAAATTCGGCAGTAGATGACTCGTCCAGGTATTGGCCTTACAGATTCTTTTCCCTGTTTGTTTTCGGAGGACTTGCGTCCCCATCCAAACATAAAAACTCTCCTATTGGTTTTTTAATTTCCCTGGATTTTTTAGCAATGCTCGTTCTTCGTAAGGCTGACCTTTAATGGTTAAATTTATTTTTAGGATTCCGTAGGTTTCGTTTGGTGTGTGTTGAGTGGTTATGTTAAATATAACTTTACCATCTTCGGTATGTGGGGTGGCAGAAAAAATATTAGGTTCTACCTCGTATGAAACGATTTCGATATGTTCATTTTCTTCTGTTGGCTCTATAATTAGTTCTTTTGAAGTTTCCTTGGATGAAGATATTAGTGTTATAGGTTGTGGGAAGTTTACATTTAATTTATAAGGAGCAATTATTTTGCCTTTAATTTTTATTGGGACCTCAGGATATCGGTCGATATTAGTAGATATAAAAAATGTTCTATTCATTTCTACTGGGGCAATAAAAGGTTCAATTTTAAAAGTGAGCAGGTACTGAATGGGTTCCTTCCCTTCAACTTTTTTTAATGTAGCGGTTATATTGTTTTGAATATAATCAGGTACACCTGATTCGTAAATTTTGTATATTTCGAGAGGTTTAGGCATATTTTGCTGGGTAATTGTGACACTGATTTCTTTCGTTGAACCTTTGGGGAGTTCGCCAAAGTTAATATCTTCAGGCTCAATCAAGAATTCTGGGTTTATTCTTGCTATTACTTTTAATTCAAAGGGAGAGTTCTTAGGGTCGTTAGAATATATAGTTAATACCTTTTCTGAATAAAACCCTGCTACCTTTGAAGGGTAAACAGTTACTAATATATACCCTTCGCCCCCTGGAGGGATAACTTCCTGTCCTGGGGGAATTGTGCCTTGAGTACAAGCACATGATGTCTGGATAAATCTGAGATTAAGAGGACCTTTTCCTTTATTGTATACCTTAACTTTTTTAGTAGTTTCCTTATCATTTGGGATGATGCCGAAGTCGTATTTGTTACCTGTTTCAAGTTCTATTTGAGCAGTTTGTTCAAAATTTTCACCAACAGGTGGCAATGAAGCAAGACCCTCTGATTGAAAAGGAGGTAAGACTTCTTCAGAATCATTTTTGCCGATTGTTATTAAAACAATGACCAAAAATGCGAAAAGAATAACTACACCCACTACTAAATATTGAGTTTTAGAAATTTTCATTTTATTTAGATTTTAACCTTATACCGTGTTTCTCTGCTACTGTCAAGAGTGACTGGTCTAATTTAGAATAAACATTATCATCAACTTGTATATTAAGTTCTAAGCCTAATAAAAATGCGCCTATAACTGGTTCGTATAGTGGCATTACAGGAGTTGCTAATGGACATTCTCTATGGATTACGGTTGTCATGGCATCTTTTAGGACAGGGCTGATGCCCTTAAATACACTACCAGCCATTACTACGTCGAACTGATCCCTTGTCATTTCAAGTATTCTTGCACAAGCATTGACCATTTCCCCTAAGTATCTACCACCCCATTCTAAAATATCTGCTGCAATACTATCTCCTTCAAAAGCAGCCTCAAATACAAGTTTAGCCATAGGTTCGAGGTCTGCGTAGGTTAATGTGCGTTTGTACATTTTGTAAAATAACTCATCTACATTTTTACAGCCAGATTTTTCTAAAAATTTATCTACGAGTTTGGTGTAGCCGATAATTTTATCTCTATACCTCCAAACCATTCTCAATCCTTCCTGCCCAATACTCGAACCGCTTACCTTGTCGCCAAATTCTTCACTTATACCTCCAACCCGTGCTTCCTTTCCCTCTTTGTTTTTTCCAGCACAAACACATCCTGTCCCGCAGGCAATTACTATTCCGTACGGGTTTTTAGTGCCTCCCCTTAACCCAGCCATTGAATCGTTTCTAAAACATCTTGGGATAGTTCCAAACATAGGTGTAAATATTTCTCTTTCTAACATCTCGTAATCTTCAGGTATATCTGCACCTGCAATACCCATTCCAATACCTGTGATATCTGAAAGTTTCAAATTAGCCTCATCAAGAGCTTGATTTACTGCTTTCCATATTTCATTTTTTGCGGATTCAATCCCATAGGCTTCGTAGTTACCTGCTCCTGCTCTTCCAAAGCCTAATATGTTTCCTGATTCATCACCTACGACTACAAAAGTTTTAGTTCCACCTGCGTCTATTCCTAAGTAGTATTTCATCCTGGTCTCCTTTTTAATACTAACTTTTACATAGTATTGAAAATATAAATTAACGCGCAGATAACATTATATTACCTGCGCGTTCATATAAATCTGCGTCGAACTATATTCCTACTGAGCAACTTTTTCAAGTTTTTCCAAGTCAGACCTTGCTTGTTCTGCAGCAGGGGTAGTTGGATATTTTTCAATTACCTCTTTTAATAATTGCTTTGCCTTATCATATTGTCCTAACCGTGAATAGGCAACTGCTTCGTTTTGTAATGCTGTAGGCACCTTGCTATGTGTAGGATAGGTAGCCCTCAGATTTTCAAACTCCTTTATTGCCTCTTCATATTTGTTGAGATTTAACAGGCTTTTAGCCTTCCAAAATAATGCATTTGGTACATTTTCGTGTGTAGGATATTTTTGAACTAATTCATCGAACTTTTTTAAAGCGAGGTCATATTGGCCACTTGAAAATAGTCTTTGGGCTTCTAAATATTCATCTCTTGGATTGCCTACGGGAGTTATTTGTACTTGGGACGGCGGTGTAGCTAATTGGGGTTGAGTAGGTTGTGATGTTGGTGAAGTAGGTTGTGGCACTGATATGGGCTGAAGTTGTGTTGGTTGTGTAGGTGCAGAAGGTGTGGTTATCGCCGGAGGTTGAGCAGCACTTGGTGGCAATATCTCTACATTCACACTTGCCTCTTTTGGTACAGGAGTAACTGGCCCTGATGGAACTGTACTTACCGTAAGATTTAGATGCCTGTACAATGTTGTTTTTAGGTCAGACAACTCTTTACTCAACTGGTTTAGTTTAACTTGATTTTCTTCTATTACTGATTTTAATTCTCGCATCGATTGATCTGCATTATCTAACCTTACTGATAAATTAGCAAACGTCGTATTAATGTTGTCTAAATTCTTGTCAATTTTTGTAACTCGGCGGTGCATATCGTATATAACAGTTTCTACCTGCTTTCCACCGGTAGTTCCGCAGGAGATGGATGTAAATATAATTACCCCAACTAGTATTAACATTATACACCACCGAGTCCAACCCATCGCTTATCTCCTTAAATTTTTGTTTGTTATATAAATTATTTTTGGCCTCTGTTAAACTCTACCCGTCTGTTCTTTGCCCAAGCAGCCTCATTATGTCCCGGGTCTGCTGGGAATTCTTCACCGTAACTAATTGTAATTAGATTTTGAGAAGGTACGCCTAATTTTATAAGATAATCTCTTACTGCAAGTGCTCTTCTCTCACCTAAGGCTAAATTATATTCCTGGGTCCCTCTTTCATCACAATGTCCCGCTAACTGTATGATAATATTTGGATTTTGCTGTAAAGCGGATTTGATCTTTTCAGCATTCTTTTGTAAGGTGGCGATAGCATCAGGTCTAAGTGCGGCACTGTCAAAATCAAAGTATACTGTCTCTAAACCATATTGGGAACCTGGTTGAAATAGCAGGTCTTCTATATTTATATCAGGTTGTCCTTCTCCTACTGGTGCTGATGGAGCAGTTTCCATTTCCGTCGAGATTGGAGCAGGCTTTTTATGTTTGCAAGCAGAAAGTGAAAGAATTAAAGCAATTACTAGAAAAATACTCATAGAATACACAAACATCCTTTTGTTCATTGCAGGACCTCCTTTGTTGAGTAGAAGTTGTTAAGTTTAAAATTTTTCATCCCCTTTCGATGTGGATTAAATCGACGGAGGATGGACAGAAGTATTATAATAGAATAGTTGCTTACATTTCAATTTTCTAAATAATTAATCATTTTTTAACTATAAAAGTTTCAACATTTTATGGTGACAATTTATTTTAAGGAAGTAAATTCATGGACAATGAGAAAAGTATTCTTACATTATCAGATTTATATTACTCAGTTCGGGATAATAGTATCCTTAGGGGTATATCAGTAGATATATGGAAAGGCTACATTCACGCTATAGTAGGTCCTAATGGAGCAGGTAAATCCACCCTCGTCTCGTGTATTATGGGGTTGCCTGGGTATCAAGTGCAAAAAGGAAAGATAATTTTTGATGGCGAGGACATAACTACTTTGCCTGTATATGAAAGGGCTCGGAGAGGATTAACTTTAGCATGGCAAGAACCCGCCCGCTTTGAAGGATTAAAGGTAAGAAATTTTATACTTGTTGGCGCAAAAAACAAATGTCATAAGAAAGCAGAAGAAGTTTTGAATTTGGTAGGTTTGGAACCTAAAAAATATCTTGATAGAGCCGTGGATAGAACATTGAGTGGAGGAGAGCGAAAAAGAATTGAACTTGCGTCAATTATTGCTATGGAACCCAAATTAATTCTTCTGGATGAGCCCGATTCAGGGATAGATGTAGAGGCTTTGGAAAAAATTTTTGAATTGCTCGATTTACTTAAGAAACAGGGTATCACCGTAGTTTTGATAACTCATAGTCCAGTTGTATTAGAGCGAGCAGACCATGCTTTTCTTATGTGTTGTGGGAGGATATTGGATAAAGGTTCCATCGCAAGAATCTCAGAATATTTCAAAAATAAATGTATTCCCTGTGACCACAAAGTACCCTTAGGGGAGTTTTAGAAAAGTAAAATTGAAAATTTTGTATGAGGAGGAAATTATGAGTACTACTAAAGAATTAGTTATCGAGATGCTTAAAACTTTGGGAGTAGATATAAACCATCTCCTATCTGAAGATGTTGCAAGGATTCAGGTACATAAGAATAAGGTTATAGGACTTCATCTTGTGCCCGGATTGAAAGTGGAAGCGGATGAATTAGAAGATGGAGTTGAAGCAAATGTAGAGATAGAAGAAGGTGTGAGAATTGAGAAGCCAATTCACTTATGTTTTGGAGTGATGCCTGAGGAAGGATTGCAAAGGATAAGACTTCATTTGAGAGCAAGGGAAGGTTCGAAGTCAATTATACTTGCTCATTGCACTTTTCCTAAAGCAAGGAATGTAAAACACCTTATGGAAGCGGATATAGTAGTAGAAGATAATGCTCAATATGTATATTATGAAAGACATGTACACGGTCCCTATGGTGGAGTGGAAGTTGTTCCTCACGCAAAGATAGAGGTTGGAAATAATGCAGAGTTCTCAACTGAGTTTGAACTTATTAATGGCTCTGCAGGGAAAATTAATTTTCAATACGAAGTAAAATCAGGTAATTTTAGTAAGGTAGAAATGACAGCCCGTATATCTGGAATTAAAGAAGATAGTATAAAACTCGATGAACAAGTCGAATTAATTGGAAAAGAATCTGCAGGGGTTATTACTTCTCATATTGCAGTAAGAGACAATGCAATTGCTGAAGTAAAAAATACGCTTACAGCAATAGGTCCTTATTCGAAAGGGCATGTTGATTGCAAAGAGATTGTGGTAGGTATGGGAAAAGCAACTGCGGTTCCCGTGGTCTCGGTGTTAAATCCCAGTGCTCATGTAACCCACGAAGCAGCAATTGGTAGTGTAGATGCAAAACAACTTGTTACTTTAATGGCAAGAGGATTAACAGAGGATGAAGCCACAGAAATTATTATAGAGGGAATACTTAGTAAAAGGCATAAATGGGGGGATACTATAGAAAAGTTTTTGTCTTCTACTTATTAGTAGGATAATGTTTAAATGGTGCCGGGAGAGGGAGTCGAACCCTCACGGGGTTTGTGGCCCCGTCGGATTTTGAGTCCGATGCGTCTGCCAATTTCGCCATCCCGGCACCTTTATTTGATTATAAAAATTTTTTACTATAAATTTCAACAGAGATAAGTAAATTTGAACATAATTAAATTTTTCTTAACAAAAGAAGCTGAAAGATATTTTAAGTATCTTTTTATATTATTAGCAAACTTTTGTGAGATATAGATGCTTTTAAGTTTATTTTAATGTATTTTATGTATGTTTGTGACTCTTATAAAAAAAGTTTGTTAACTTATTAATATTTAATCTCTTATAACAGGAATTTTTTTCCCCTTGAATTAGAAAGAAAACATTGGTATATTGAAAAAATCCTGTCTTAGATATTTACTTTTAGGTGCTGGGGAGAATTGAACTTATTATTGTATTCTTACAATTTGGAGGATGTTTTTTGAAATGGCTTGTAATTATAATTCATCGGAAATATGTGCCCTATTTGTAAGAGCTCTTGAGATACAAGAGGAGGCGAGTAATTATGGATTTGAGTGGCTGGATGTGTCGGGAATATTAGAAAAAATAAGAGAGGAACTGGATGAAATAGAGAAGGAAGTTGTTAAAGGAGATTTGCCGAAGTTGAAAAAAGAAATAGGCGATTTGTATATGGCAGGACTTCATCTTGCTCAGTTTTTGAAATTGGATCCTGTAGAGTGTTTGGAGGTTGCGTGCAATACTTTTGAAAAAAGATGGCGGAAGGTTTTGGAGAATGTGAAGGACCTTCCAGATGATAAAGTAGCAAGGCTTGAATATTTGGAATCTGTTTGGCAGTCGGTAAAAAGTTTGGGTGAGTAATTTTTTTTACTACGAGAATAACAAAGTTTTATATTTGGAATATAAGATGGTGATGTAGTAGAGGAGAGATAATATGGAGCAGACAAAAAAGGAAAGTATTTTTCAAAATTTACTTCAATCTCTTGCCCGTAAGTCCGATGAAGAGTTTCCTGAGAGATTACTTGAATTGGTGAAATTTTTAGACTTTGATAATTCAAAAATTCGTTTGGGCGTTCCAAATGAAGTTTTTAAGAATTGGTTTATTCGTGAATATGGATCCATTTTGAAGGATGTGTTAGACGAGTTATATCCCGGGATGAACGTGGATTTTGAAGTTGAAGTTGTTAAGGATTTGTTTCACAACGGAAATGGAAGTAAATTTTTGTCTGCTCAGACCTTTTACTCCGAAAGAAGTATCTTTGAAATAGATATGCGTAAAAGATTAGAGAATTTGATGAAAAGTGCTCATCTGAATCCTAAATATACATTGGATAATTTCGTCGTAGGTCCGGGAAATCAGTTAGCATCTGCTGCGGCAAAATCAGTCATAGATAGTCCTGGGAGTAGATATAACCCATTGTTTATATATGGTATGACGGGTTTGGGTAAGACGCACCTAATGCAGGGAATAGGCATAAAGATTTTAGAAAAGGACCCCGATATGAAGGTCCTATATGTAACATCTGAAGAATTTACTAACGAACTTATACTAAGTATTTCAGAAGGAAAGCAAAGTGCTTTTCACAATAAATATAGAAATGTGGATGTGCTTTTGATAGACGATATTCATTTCATTGCTAACAAGGAGGCGACGCAAGAAGAGTTCTTCCACACATTTAATGCATTGTACGATTTGCATAAACAGATTGTTATTTCCTCAGATAGAGAGCCTGTTGATATAAAGGGACTTGAAGCAAGGTTAGTCTCGCGATTTGGATGGGGACTAGTTGTTGATATTCAGCCTCCTGATTATGAAACTCGAGTAGCTATATTGAAGAGCAAGATTGCACAAATGGGTGTAAGCATTCCCGATGAAATTATTTTCTACATTGCGGAGAGAATCAAAAGTAATGTAAGGCAACTTGAAGGTGCTTTAACGAGTGTTATAGCGTTAATGAAGTTTAACAAGAACGAAGGACAGATAACCTTAGATGATGTTGCTTCTGTGGTTAAGGATATTGGAGATATTGGAAATCAAAGGCTTATTACACCTGAATATATTATTGAAGTGGTGGCAGAGAAATATGGAATTAAAGTGTATGATCTGAGAGGTCGTTCTAGAAAAAAACAGTATGTAGTACCACGTCAGGTAGCTATGTATCTGTGCAGAAAGTTGATACCAAGTATTACGTTGTGTGAGATAGGAGAAGTGTTTGGCGGTAAAGACCATACTACTGTTTTGCATTCCTGTGAAAGAATAGAGCAAGAGATGCTGAAAAAAGGTGAAACCTACAATATAGTTCAATCGTTAATTAAAAAGATAAATCTGAGAGGATAGGCAAAAAATAGCGTATTAAAACAATAAAATATGGAATAAAAAGAGTAGTGATATTGTTGACTAATAAAAGCAAATTTGATATAATATTGCGATTTTGAACGTTTTAATATTACAACTGAGAGGACGGAGTTATGGCGATATTGGATATAGTATTTTACCCAGACCCACCGTTAACGAGTGTGGCGGAGCCTTTTGAGAAGATAGATTCAGATGTTATGGATTTGGCTCAAGATATGTTTGAGACAATGAAGGCGTATGAGGGTGTGGGTTTAGCAGGTCCGCAGGTGGGGGTATCTAAACAAATTATTGTAGTTCATGAGCCTGAATCTAAACCGATGTGTTTGATAAATCCTACATTAATTTTGCAGGGAGAAAGGATAGAAGGTGAAGAAGGTTGTTTAAGTTTACCCCACGTATATGCGGTTGTACCCCGTGCTTCACGGATAAAAGTAAAGGCTTACAGTCCAAGGGGTAAGAAAATGGAATTTGAGGCGGAGGATTTTTTGGCGAGAATAATTCAACATGAATACGACCATCTTCAAGGGATGATATTTCTTGAAAGAATAGATATAATTACCCGCGAAAAGAAATTACAAGAGTGGTGGGAAGTTAGAAAAAGACTTCTATCTGAAATTCAGCAAGGGTAATCAAGGAGAAATATTTTAAGAAATACTTATGGATATCGATAGCCAGTATTTTGAGAGTTTAGTGGGGGCTTTTAGGAAACTCCCTGGGGTTGGTAGAAAATCAGCAGAACGGTTTGCAATTCATATTCTTACCATGGATGAAAAAGAGGTAGAAGAGTTTTCGGATACTATTGTTTCTATTCGAAAAAAAGTGAGGAAATGTAGCGAGTGTAGAAATATAAGTCTGAGTGACCCTTGTAAAATTTGCTCTTCAGATGATAGAGACAGTAAGTTACTATGTGTGGTTGAGAAGCCATCTGGGGTATCTTCAATAGAGAAATTAGGTATTTATAAGGGGAAATATTATGTTTTAAATGGCTTATTAAGTCCTATAGATGGAATAGGTCCTGAGGAATTAGGAATTTCAAAGTTAGTAGATATAGTAAAGAATAGGAATGTGAATGAGGTAATAGTGGCTACAGGTGCCACAACAGAAGGGGAAGCCACTGCTGTCTACATAAGTAAGGTTCTATCTCCACTTGGTGTGAAAGTTACTCGGATTGCCCACGGGGTCCCAATTGGTGCAGGTTTAGAGATGGCGGACCAGTTTACCTTAAAAGAGGCTTTAGAAGGTAGAAAACCTATTTCTACCTAAATAGCAGATATTAGTTTTCTTTTTAGAAAGTTTTCGTAGTTTTTCAGATATAACTTTCCGCCAAGTGCATTTTTAGTTTCATCCCAACTTAGTTTACCCTCTAACTTAATTCCAAAATTGTTATTTAAGTAATCTTGAGCAAAAGGGATACCCAATCCGACTATAAAGAATTCAAGCGCACCTCTTGAATCCGGATTAGCAAATAATTGGATGTTGATTTCTAATTCATCTTTTTTGGTAGGTATAGCATAGGCATAAAGTGTTTTAAGTTTTTTCGCCATATCCATTCCTAACTTTATGTATTGGTTTCTTTCTTTTTCTTCTTCTAAAGATAGACCCAATAGAGCAGTTATTGAAGAAGCCCATATATAAATTTCACCTGCTTGGAAGTCTAAGGAAACCTCAAATAAGTATTTGGAGTTAGGGGATATAGGCATGGGATTTATTCTATCATTATGTACCCATTCCTTTGATAATATCTCTTCAATGCCTTCCGGAATAGGTATAGCCCCCTGTAGTAACATATATCCGCGTGACGGATATTCGAGACCTTGAGGATTCCATTGAACCTGTTTAATATTAACCCAGGGCATATCACTTTGCAAGATTTCGTAAATTACAGGACCTAATCTTTTTTCAGAAACTCCAATATTTAGATTTATAATTCTTCGGGACAGGTCAGTAGTAGCCCACATACCTAATTCGTATGGTAAGACCCAAGGAATAATTGTTTGCAATCCTGGGAACTGAAGTTTTGCGCCAAGTTCATCCCAAGGGATAATACTTTCGACTTGTTCTAAATTAGGTTCTATTCTTAAAGTGATTTTGCAAGGGGAATTTGGGGGTATTTTGTCTGGAATCGGAATGTAAGGTGCTTTTGTTAATCCATAACTTCTGCTGATTAGCCATAATAAGGTTACGCTTATCACTAAAATTAGTGCGATAAATACTACGATGGATATCAAACAACCTTTTTTGAAATTTTTGTTACTCATTTTTGTATCCTTTAACTTTAAGATTTATTATATTAAATTCTTGTTGTATTTCAATTCTTACTCACTGCCTAAAGCCCTTTTTAGATGAGGTTCAAATTGTGAAAACTCGAGTTCCCAACTTAGGATAGTATTTTCAAAACTTTGTAAGTTTACAATAAGTATTATGTCTTCAGGGATTTGTTCCCGTGCCCATTGAAGAAGTTGGTCTATACAAGATATAACAGATTCAGAATTTTCTGAAGCGAAAATTTTTAAATTTCCCTTTATTAGGTCATCTTGAATTAAGTCCATATATAAATAAAACCATGTTATTTCAGAAGCAAGGAAGTCTAAGCAAGGGGCGTAAGGAGTAACTCCTCTTGGTTTGTAACAAGAGATTAAAGATTCTTTTATTGTATTTAGGTCTGAGTTTGAATTATCCCAAAAAATCTCAATCAAATGATTATCTGAAAGCGGAGTTTTTTGCGTAGTATAGTATCCAAATCTTTTATTTTCGTTAGTTGCTTGAATGTAACCTTTTACATACCATATTGAAGATTTATAGTTGGATACTCTAATAGCATCCCACTTTGCAAAACACAAGTTTCTTATGAATCCAGAATCATTTACCTCGTTTACGAACACATTACTATTTTTCTTCTCGTTTACAATAAAATAGACTTCGTGTCCTACATTAGGGATATAATTAAATAAGAGGGATATTTCTCTGGGGAGGTTGTGAAACCATTCCAATCTAATAGGTCTAGGCTGGAGCGAAGTGAATTTAGGAATTTGTTTAATCCATTTAGTGTACTCGGGAGCAAGTCGAGATATATAACTCTGAATCTTGTACGGCTGTGTAATTATAATGCCTGTAGATTCTTCTTGAATAAAGTTCTTGTAT
>CAZZMK010000396.1:0-3928 GCA_964655185.1 uncultured Nitrospirales bacterium
AAAATCGTACTTCTTCATTTACATTTCCTGAGATTTGTTAAGTTCTTAAATATAATTGAAAGGATTTACAAGCGAGAATGGTGGGTTAGGCTTATAACACGCACCGTAGAAGAATAGGTCAACTAAGCCTTCTGCCAGTTCAGGAGTTAGGCGGAGTTCAGGTCTATCCGATTTTGCCATTACGTGCATGTCCATAATGCCTAAAAAAGCAAGAGTTAGGGCTCTTGCGTCTCCACCGGAAAGTTCTGCTTTTTCCAAACCTTCTTTCATTATGGACTCGATTATTTTGAAACGTTGTTTTCCTATTTCACTTCCTCTGATAGGGGGAGCAGATTTGATAGGGGAGAAATAGACCTGTAATATAAGCCTCACTGCTTGGGGCTCTTGTTCTGCCATTTCAAAGGTGGTTCTGATTATAGCCTTGAGTCTACCTATGGTATCCGAGTAGTTTTGTTTTATGTATAACATCTTGTCGGTAAGTTGCTTGAAAATGGTTTCGAGTAATTTCTTAAATAGGTCTTCTTTATTTTGGAAATAGTAATAAAGAACGGGACGAGTTACGCCTGCTTCTTCAATAATTTCTCTGATGCTTGTACCTTCATATCCCTTTTCGGAGAACAGTCGTAGGGCGCTACGCATTAATCTTTCTTCGGTGGTCAAAGTATCGACATCAGAATGTTCTATAGCCATTTTTCTATCCTTAACTAACGGTAGTTAGGTTTTAATTTTTTAAAGTATACCACGCTAAGTGTTAAATATTAAAATATCTTATGGATATAAGTTGAATTTTTCCCAAAATTCCGAATCAGGGTTATTTCTTTTGAAAATTACCCGCTCATGCAGTCTGTATAGTTTTTTTATCCAGAATTCAATTTCAAGAGGGATTAATTTGAATCCGCCCCAGAAATTAGGTCGAGGAACTTCCCCCAGGCTAAATTTTGATATGTAATACACTACTCTTTTTTCGAGTTCTAATCTGTTAGGCAGTACTTGAGATTGTTTAGATGCCCACGCTCCGATTTGTGAGAGTCTCTCCCGGGTTTTGAAATATTCGTCGGAAGTTTTATCATCTACTTTTTGTATTAGACCTCTAATTCTAATTTGTTTTCCTAATTCATACCAGTAAAAGCATAAAGCCCCTTTAGGATTTTCCTCTATCTGTTGGCTTTTGGGACTTTTGTAGTTTGTATAGAAATAGAATCCAGACTCATCCCATTGCTTTACTAAAATCATTCTTACATCAGGTGTGCCGTCTTTATATGCTGTGGCAAGGGAGGCGGATACAGCATATTCTGGGTCTAATTTTGTTTTTGCCTCATCATACCATAATTTGAATATTTTGAATGGATTATTTTCCTCAGGAAGCATATCTTTTTTTGAAAATTTATTTTTATGAAGTGGTATCCGAGAGGACTTTTTTGAGATAAGAAATACTCTCAGTCGCTATTTTTTCAGGGCCTAAATCAAATTTGAATACTTCCACGGACATATATCCTTTGTAGTTAATGTCACGCAGGGCTGATACAATCGGCCTGAAATCTACTTTTCCCATTCCAGGTCCTAATAGGTTTTCATCATTGGCATGATAATGTCGGAGATATTTCCCATATTTTCTTATTATTGTTTCCCTCGGTTCTTGAAGAAATGCCATGGCTTTAGTGTCGAGGATAAGTTGGAATTTAGGATGATTAATTGCTTCTATGAGTTCTATGGTTTCTTCAACTGTATGGCAGAAATTTGTTTCCCAATGGGTTAATTGTTCCATGCATATCGTGACATCTCTGTTCTCGCATAAGGGCAGGGCTTGAGTAAAAACTTCTTTGGCGTATTCGAAGGCTTGATTGTATGTAACATCTCGCATAACATTTCTTTGCTTGGGCGACCCAAAAACGATAATTTTACCTCCGATATCGGCACAAAAGTTTACAAGTTCTTGAAGATATTCTGCGGTGTACTTTCTAATTGCAGGGTCAGGATGGGTTAGGTAAACATTTTTAGGTCCTACGAATACCCAATGTATCCCAATTACTTCTATACCTATTTTTTCTGCTGTGTTTCTTATCAGTTTGCGCGTATCCGAAGGTATATCTGTGACATAGTCTGCAATTGTAAAAGGTGCAATCTCAATTCCATCATAGCCTAAATCTTTAATATATTTCATCGTCTTTTCGATATCATTCCACTCTTTGAAAATTTCATTGCATATACCTATCTTTATTTCGCTTGGATTTTTCATTTTTAGGTAATCCTCCAACTTATGACTCATTTTGAGTAGATTCGGGTTTGTATACTGCAATTTTGTTTCCGCCAGACCTTTTTGCTTTGTACATACATTCGTCAGCAAATTTAATAAAAGATTTTGGTGAGAGTTTCTCTGTGTATTCAATAACTCCGATTGATATACTTAATTTATCGAAACTTTTCTTTTGAAATGTTGAACGAATTCGTTCAGCAACTAACTTTGCTTGTGCTTCGTCAGTATCTGGAAGAATTACTGTGAATTCATCTCCTCCATATCTGAACCCCATATCAACATGTTCTCTTGTACACTCTTTGATAACTTCACCGATAGTTTTTAGTACTTTATCTCCTTCTAAGTGTCCGTATGTGTCGTTGTAGTATTTGAAGTTGTCTACGTCGAAGAGAAGCAAAGATAGCGGGTGTCTTTGTCTTTTTGCTCTTTCAATTTCACTTTCAAGCCGTGAATAGAAATAGCGTTGGTTATAAAGGTCGGTAAGGCTATCTTTTATGGATAGTTCTTTAAGTTGTGCTTCTAATTCCTTTTGAGTGGTTATGTCCTTGAATATAGCAAGAACTGAATGTAGAGATCCATCATCATATTTTAAGGCTGAAAATGATATATTTACGGGTACTTTAGTTTTATCTTTCCTGATTAGATTAGTCTCATAGTTTTGAATTTTTCCATCTTTGGATAGGAGTTCTTTTAGTTTCTTAACCTCTTGTTCCGGTAGTATTTTTTGAAGTGAGCATTTAGAAATTTCATTGAAATCGCACCTAAGTATATTTAAGGCTCCTTGATTAGTGTAGGTAATTTCAAATTCTGGAGTGAGGATTAAAATTCCATCTACAGAGATGTTAAGAAGGTTCTCCAGATATTCTTTTGTTTCTTTTAGTTCTTTGTTTAGTTGAATTAATTCCGCTGTCGCTTGTTTAACCTTTCTTTCTAATTCCTCCTCATGTCTTTTCTGGGCAATTATTAGTCCTCTGTGTTCTATTGCTCTTTGAATGGAAATTTTTAACACATCCATCTGGAAAGGCTTAATCAAATAGTCGAATGCGCCGACCCTCATGGCTTCTACTACTGTTTTTGCGTCATTTAGGCCTGTGATTATAATGACTTCTAAATCTGAAATTTTTTCTTTCAGCATTTTGGTAAAAGCAATACCATTTATTTGGGGCATGAGATAGTCAATAATTGCCACACTTGGCTTTTCTTTTATTGCCCACTCGAGTGCATCATCTGGGGAGGATGTGCAATGATTTGGATAACCCCATTCTTGGAGGACTTCTTTCAATACTTCTAAGATGATAATATCATCATCCAATACTAATATTTTATCTTCTTTAGAGATTACAACCTCCCCTTCTTCTTTTTTGGCTGGATAATTCATTGATGATATTATTTTACAAAACCTATTGAGTGATAGTTTATAACCATTTTACAACCGCAATTGCAGTGATTACTGAACCGATTGCAAAACCTATCTTCCATTTTCCTGGTAATCTATTTTTGTCGATTTGTTTAGAGCCTAACGAGTCACTTATCCCTTGTTTTTGTGCAAGGCTTTTATCAGCGCCTAATGAGCCCTTACCGCCCTTTTGAGCGGTAGCAGGAAGTGAAACTACAATATCTATTAAAATGGCTAAAATTAGTATTGTTAAGATAGTTATTGCTAATTTTTTATTT
>CAZZMK010000397.1:0-7551 GCA_964655185.1 uncultured Nitrospirales bacterium
GGATAGAAAAAGATGCGTTAGGAGAAGTAAAGGTTCCTATCGACGCTTACTACGGTTCACAAACAGCCCGTTCACTTGAATTTTTTGCAGTTGGCTGGGAGAAGATGCCTATAGAGATAATTAACTCACTTGCAATAATAAAAAAAGCGTGTGCTTGTGCAAATTACGAACTTGGGCATCTTCCTGAAAACATTTGTGAGATGATATGCAAAGTAGCAGGCGAAATTTTAGAAGGTAAATTGAAAGACCATTTCCCATTGAGAGTTTGGCAAACGGGGAGTGGCACACAAACAAATATGAATGTAAACGAAGTAATAGCGACAAGAGCAAATGAATTGCTTGGTTATCCTCATTCTACAAAGCATCCAATCCATCCCAACGACCATGTAAATATGTCCCAATCATCTAACGATGTATTTCCTACCGCCATGAATATCGCTACCGTGCTGAAAACTAAAAAAGAACTTCTGCCTGCTTTAGAAAACCTAAAAAATACAATTCAGCAAAAGGTTAGTGAATTCAAAGATGTTATAAAGATTGGTAGAACGCATTTAATGGATGCGGTACCGATAACTTTAGGGCAAGAATTTTCTGCATACCTCCATCAGGTGGAACTTGGGATGGAGAGAATCATTTTGTCACTCGAAAACTTATACTCCCTACCTATAGGCGGAACTGCGGTAGGTACGGGCTTAAATGCACCACCGAACTTTGATAGGGTAGCAGTGAAGTATATAAACCAGTTTACTGGTGAGCAATTCAAACCGTCAGAAAACAAATTTGAAGGGCTCTCTTCTCACGATGGTATTGTTATGTTCTCAGGTGCATTAAAAACTTTAGCATGCTCACTAATGAAAATAGCGAATGACATCCGCCTTCTGGGGAGTGGTCCGAGATGTGGACTTGCAGAACTGATACTTCCTGAGAATGAGCCTGGTTCTTCAATTATGCCTGGTAAAGTAAACCCTACTCAATGCGAGATGGTGACGATGGTATGCGCTCAAGTGATTGGAAACGATACGACGATTTCAATAGCGGGAGCGTCGGGGCAACTTGAACTAAATGTATACAAGCCCGTAATTGCATACAACATCCTGCAATCTTTACAACTGCTCGCTGACGCTTGTAATTCATTTGCAAACAATTGCATAAAAGGGATAAAGGTAAATCATCAGAAGATAAAATACTATCTTGAAAACTCTCTTATGCTCGTAACCGCATTAAGCAAGAAAATAGGGTACGAAAACGCAAGTAAAATCGCAAGAAATGCTTACCTAAACAACACCACTTTGAAAGAAGAAGCAATAAAATCGGGATTAATTTCATCGGAGGAGTTCGACGAGATTGTAAAACCAGAAAAAATGCTTAGTTCAGAGTAAATCCTTATCCTTAAATCTACCAGGAAATAACTTTCAAATTATCAATTTTTACATTCCTTATTTTCAGTCTTCCTAAAAATAGGAGGAAGGATGTGGGGAGAGATTTGTAAATTTCGTCTTGCTTCTCTGTAAGGTTACGCACATAACTACAAAAGTTATAGTACCACTTACCAAAAATTCTTCCCATAATAAGGCTTTATAAGGTTTGTCTAATCTCATTTTTCACCCTCTGTATTCGTGGTCACAATATAAGCCTCATTAGTCATATTAATATTTGTTTTAACATTAATACCCTCTACAAAGCCGTGCTGTCTAAATATAATGGGAGGAACTATGAAAATTTCATCGGAACTAACTATGTTCCTACTAAAATAGAATTTCCGTGAGGAAATAGATAGTTGTGACCAAGAGAATCCACCATCATCAATGCAATCCCTCCCAAAACTGTATACAACAAAGCCCAATGGTTCTAACTTCTTGTAACTAAGGTCAAGCCCCTTATTATAAGGGTCGCAGGGAAGAACATCTATGAATTCAGGGACGAGTTGGTCTAATGTATCTGGCAATTTACCATATTTCATTCGATATCGCTCTATTGACATTCCAACTAACAATAGATATTTGTGCAAATATAAATACAAAACACCTGGTTCTCCCAACTTGCGATTCTCTATATATCCCTTCTCCAGAAATTTCTCCCATTCGTATTTATGGCACGAATAAAAAAAGACTTTTTCAGATATATCTAAAGCCCTCCACAAAGTAACTAAATCAAACAGTGGATAATACATCTCCATAACATCTCGGGAATTAGAAACCAACTCAAACAAATTCCTTTTGAGTTCTGAATAAAAACCATACCGCGGGTAATAATATTCATAACCCCCCATCCTATGTCTATCCTTCGGAGCCAAAAAATTTTCCTCCCAATACAGGAAAGGAAATTCCATTAACTTTTCATAAAATTGCAAGTCTAATAGTTCTGTCTTATTAAAACTCTCGTAATCATCTTTATAACTTTCTTGAGCAACACCATTTGCTAATTTAAGAATTTCTTCCATCTTCTCTATTGGCATTTCTGCATATTCTGTATACCAAGTGAGAAACCAATAAATCTGTAACCATCTACGCGGGAGTATACTAAAATTTGTCGTTTTATTAAATTCTTCTTTTAGTAGTAGTGTATTTATCAACCCATCTAAATCTCCGTTTATAGCGCGGATGTATTTCTCCAAATCTAACTGCTTTGATAAAAAGAAAATATCTCTCCACCTACTACTAACAGAAAAATATTGGAAGTATTGTTTACCCTCCTCACTAATATACTTCGAGTCCTCAGCAAACTCCCTAATAAGAAGAGATATTTCCCTACCATACTCGTTGTAGTAATCAATCATTGCATTATATACATCACAAGGTATTCTCTTACCTATCCCCTCTTTTTCCGCTCCAATAAAACTATACCAATCTGTAAAAGATTGGGCCCTATCGTAGACGTAGTCATAGTCAAATACAATCTTTGTACCTTTATTTTTTCTCCATTCTCTGGCAATCTTCCTGCTTTTTTTGGCTACTGAATCAAATTTTCTTACCAACTTAATTCCATCAACTATAGCATCCTCACTAAAATTTGGCTTAATCTGTTGCTTTATAGAACTAAGTTCCTTTCTCAACCCATACTTAGTCAAATAACCTAAATCTAAACGGAATAAAAATATAAAAAACAACATTATCAAAAGGGGCATTTTACTTCTCCAGAAAAATCCAGAACTAAACTCATTTCCTCTTTCCCCCGTAGATATCACCTGCCTAAAACCATTCCGCCAACTGAATCCTTGTAGCGATAACAGGCAGGAAAGATAAGAAAAAACTACTATGAGTGGCAATAAAGCATAGAACCTCACCTGAAATAATATTTTTCCCAAGTCTCCATAAACAAAATTCCAGGGATACACAGAAACAAAAGTAAGTATGAAAATAACAAACAAAGAAAGAATCTCTTTCTTTTTCAATAAACTGTTTTTAAGAACCAGATAAAAGAAATACCCTGTTAGAATAAGATATAGATAGAAAATGTTTGCACGCGCCGGCTCTAAAAACTTATCCACAGACTCAATAATTGACGACAAAGATTTGTATAACTCTCCAAACAGATTATTTTCCTCTCTTGCATAATCTGAACCGTATATACCAATCCCACCAACAGAGCCATATAAAATCAAGTAAAGGGCAAGAGCAGGCAGAACCTCCTTCGAAGCCAAAACAGCAAATACTACTAATCCAACAAACATAACCATACCCAGAAAAGAGATTAGAAGTACTCCCACAACCCAAAAATCGGTAGATGTCCCAGCAAAAATTATCTTTTTTAACCCGTAAAGGAAAAGATTTGTATCGAATGGATTTGAGTATATTACAACCAACTTATGGCATAAGATGCATAGACCGATAAATAAACCAATTAATAACGAATTAACAGACAACATTAGAAGATATGCATTCGCCCGCTCAAAGTTATTCGCAGGGAAAAACCTGATAATCCCAGCATACTTAGGATGGGCACGGCTGTATCTAAGACTATATCTTAAGAAGTAATACAAAATCGCAAAGAACAAAGCAATAAAAGGAGCCTCTCCAAAGTTAAATTCTTGCCTGCCATAGGATATATAGTGCTTGAGCAAAGATGGGATATCGAAAGATAATAATTTCCACATTACATCGTCACTCGATATAAGGCTGTTACCCACAACAATCAATATCCAGAGAAAAACTGTCATTCTAAATAATGAAAATCCACCATACTTAAACTCATACCATAAAAGAGCAGAATATGGAGTCTTAAAACCTCTAAGAGGTACTTGTTTCTTCCTTCTCAGCCCAAAATCTAATGAAGACAAAAGGGAAAATGAACTTAAGATATTGTGCCTATAAAACTTTACTACTATCATACATAGGTGCCATATCACAAGCGTACCCAAGAAAAGCACTTCCAAGGGGTAATCTATGACTAATCCCCTTATATAAATCGGTAAACTCCATTTTATCTCTGCACCGAGTAAATTCGACTTACCAAAAAGAAACACATCTATATCTACCCTTACTATCAGGAAAATTATCCCCGCTACAATTAACCCAAACACGGGTTTCGACCAATGAAACACCCAAAACAAAAACTGCAAAAGCAAATATATACAACCATCCGCAGACAGATTAATTAAAGTCTCACTATCAAGTATCATCTCCAGTTTGGTATATACATACTTCCAATCTCCATAAGTTACCTCCCAAGGCTCTGCCAAAAAATAAATGCATGCACTTCTCAACACAAATGTATGAAACAAAACCAAGAAAAGCCGAGAGAACAAAATAATGCTTACCATACTTATAACATGTGTAGGAAGCAATAACAACCTCCGCTGAAAACCTCCCCGTAACTCTCCTTGATTCCCACGAATAAGCATCAGTAACAAAGCGTTTAGTCCTGGGAAAAAGTAGGTAACAGTATCCAGTTCTACCACATAGAACTTCCACTCAGGAAAAACGAAGTGGAAAAGATACACTATCCATACTTCCACAACGACCAAGGCTAATGTAATAGTCCCTGATACTGATAATTCCTCCCACAATATTGCTTGCCACGGCTTCTTAAGCGGTATCATTATCTCCTCCCTCCTCCTTGCTCTTTTTCACATATCCAACAAAAATATCCTGCAATTCAGGAGCCATTACCTTGACAATACTACCCTTTTGAACTTTCACCCTCTCTACCGCTTCAGACTCAGGACAACTAAGCAATATCCTCGATTCTCTACCTAAATTCACAACTTGGACTACTTTTTCTTCCTTCGGTAACGAATCAGGAAATTTTTCCCATCGTGCTATCACCAGGGTAAACCGACTTCTTATCTCTTCAAGCGAGGCACTGAATACTACCTTACCCTTATGAACCATACATACATAGTCAGAAATCCTTTCTACCTCATCTAAAAGGTGTGAAGAAAATAGAACAGTCCTTCCCTCTTCAGCAACACCTCTAACAACTGCGGAGAGTATATCTAACCTTGCAACGGGGTCCAGACCTGAAGAAGGTTCGTCCAGAAGAAGTAAATCAGGTTTATGGGCTATAGCAAGTAGCAAACCTAACTTTGCCAATTCACCACGCGAGAGAGACCTAACGCGTAAATTATAAGGTAATTCAAATTCCTCCATTAGTTTTTTTGCATAGTCCATATCCCAATCAGGATAAAAGGCAGATGTGTAATTAATAAGTTGATATACCCTCATCCACTTTGGTAAATCTCTAGTTTCAGAGAGATAGCCTACCTTGCCGAGCACTTGCTGAGGATACAGTACAGGGTCTAAACCGAAAACTCTTACAGTTCCGGTCTCTGGGACATATGTACCTAATATATGCTGAATAAGGGTAGTCTTACCTGCCCCATTCTCTCCCACTAATCCATAAACCTGACCTTGCTTGACCTCTATTGAAACGTCATCAAGTGCTTTCTTCTTGCCAAAATGCTTGGTTAAATGTTCTATCTTCAAAATTACTTCTTCCTCTTGAGCAGTAGACGGGTTTAGTGCAATTTCACTCATTCTTTCATTCCTCCTTCTTTTGTTGGTTATAAATTTTTACTGCTTGTTCATTAAAAATCTGTTGTAATTCTTCAAAACTGAAGTTGAGATTCTGTGCCTCCACCACAAGCGATTCAATTCTCTCCTGAATAATTCTGATTCGCTCTTCCTCTGAGAAAAGCATTCTCCGCTTCGCAACATAAGTTCCTGCACCGGGTCGAGTGTAAATTAGTCCCTGAAATTCGAGTTCCCTATATGCCTTTGCTACAGTGTTGGGATTAATCAGCAATTGTTGAGCAAGCACCCGAACAGGAGGGAGTTCATCATCTTCACGGAGGGTGCCTGAGGCAATCATGTATTTAATTTGCCTTACAATCTGGAGATAGATGGGTGTGCCCTCGTGAGGGTCAATCTTAATCATTTATTTACCCCATATTACTGTACTATAATTGTAATACAGTTTATCCCAAAATTCAACCACTCTTTTATTCCCAAATCCATATTAGCAAAAACTCTAAAGTATAATTTCACTTTGCATATTTCATAAAATTACTATCTTGGAATCTATTCTTTTCAAACACACAACATAAGGAGTTTGTCTAATGTCAGAGAAGAAATCTAAGAAGGTGCCTCTAAGAAAAGAAGTACCACCTGAATTTACCTGGGATTTATCACCTGTATTCAAAAATGACGAAGAGTGGGAAAAGGCATATAAAAAGTTAGAAAGACAAATACCGCAAATAGTGGAGTTCAAGGGAAAATTATCTAACTCTCCTGAGACTCTTCGAAAGTGTCTTGACCTCAGCAACAAACTTGAACAACTAATAGAGAGACTATCTGTATATGCTAACTTGAAATTTACCGAAGATCTTACAAATACAAAGTATGCAGGATATTCAAACAGGGTGCAATATTTAGGTATGCTTCTTGCCCAAGCAACAAGTTATATTGCTCCCGAAATACAATCTATACCAGATGATAAATTCAATGAATTTTTAAACTCTAAAGAACTTTCACCGTACAAATTTTCTCTGGAAAATTTAAGAAGATACAAACCGCATACACTATCCGAAAAAGAAGAGCATTTACTTGCTCTACATACCGAGAGTTGTGGAAGTGCAGGCAGGATTTTTGAGCAACTAAATGATGCTGACCTTAAGTTTGGAATTATAAAAGATAAACAAGGCAATAAAATTGAATTGAGTCATGGCAATTTTAGGGTTCTACTGGAACATCCTGACCGAAGTTTACGGAAAAAGGCTTTCCATCAGTATTATAAAGAATATGCAGAACATGCCAATACTTTATCTGCTTCACTCTCTGCTTCTATACTGGAAGATATCTTTCATGCACGGGCAAGAAACTTTAATTCATCGTTAGAATCGGCTCTTTTTGAAGAGAATATCCCAGTATCGGTCTACCATAATTTACTCCAAACCGTGAAAGATAATTTAAATCCATACTTCGAATATTTGGAACTTCGCAGAAAAGCACTAAATCTTAAAGAACTTCATGCTTACGATTTATTTGTACCGTTGATTAAGAGGAAACATAAGAAGATAAGATACGAAGAAGCGGTAGATATAATCGCTGAAGC
>CAZZMK010000398.1:0-5077 GCA_964655185.1 uncultured Nitrospirales bacterium
AAAAACCCCATTTTACTCTTGCTTATGCAAACTATGGAGATATCTTATATTCACAAAACAAAAAAGATGAGTCTTTGCATTATTACTTAAAAGGGTTAGAAACTTCTCCGAGTCATCCAGGAATCACTCTTGCAGTTGCACACATTTACCACGAACTTCAAGACAAACTTAACTTTACCGCTACCATAGCGGACTTTGTAAATAATAATCCCACTTACCTCCGCTCAATCGGCTTTGATAATACCATTTTCAATAAAAATATAGATTACGAAACCGTTCTAACAATATATAATAAACTTACAGAATATTAATAAATTTAATTGTACTTCAAAATCGTAAATTATCATTAAAACCTATGTAAACTAATTCTTAATAGCCAAAAAATATGACTAATAGGGAACCCGAAAATACTTCGGAAACACGAAAATCACACAACAAAATAGAATTGAGTATAGTTTTACCCTGTCTCAACGAAGAAAAAACCATAGGTAAATGCATAGAAAAAACATTGGAAGTCATCAAACAACACAATATCAATGCTGAAATTATAGTTGCAGATAACAACTCCACAGATAAATCAAGAGAAATCGCAGAAAATCTTGGAGCAAAAGTGATTTCAGTTCCCGAAAAAGGTTACGGAAATGCTCTAAGAAAGGGGATTGAAGATGCGCAAGGAGAATATATAATCTTCTTCGATTCTGACCTCTCTTATTCCCCGGAAGATTTATTGAAAATATTAGAAAAATTGAGAGAGGGGTACCAATTAGTAATAGGCTCGCGAATAAAAGGACATATCGCTAAGGATGCCATGCCATTCCTACATAGATATATCGGAACACCAATAATGACCTTCCTCGCAAAAATACTATTCAAAGCAAATATATCTGATATTAATTCAGGGATGAGAGGACTTACTCGAGAGGCTTTCAAGAAATTAGATTTACACTCCGAAGGAATGGAGTTTGCCTCAGAAATGATTGCTAAAGCGATGTGGGCAGGAATAACAATAACAGAAGTGCCAATAAATTTTTACCCCGACCAAAGAGGGAGAAAACCTCATCTAAGAACTGTGAGAGATGGATGGCGACACCTTCAATTAATGTTCCATTTCTGTTCTTTCACCTGGTTCTTAGTGCCGGGGCTATCTTTATCAATTCTGTCCTATCTGATTATGATTTTGCTATTCGACAAAGTTTATCCACTAATTGCTTACTTCACTGCTCTGCTATTAAATATACTTGGGACTCAAATATTGCTCATCGGGATAATAGCACAGGGAAGAGTGAAAGGGTCCAAATTCAAATATTATCCCTCTAATATATTCAAACTTTTATCAAAAATTATAAAGGTGGAGGTTGGCACTGTCCTTGGATTGGTAACATCAATTGTCAGTGGTTTGTTTTCTATATTAACCGCTCTATACCACTTTCAATTTCTATTCTTTTTATCAACCCTTGCTTTTATACAAAGTGTATTAATACTTTTTAACTCCGTACTTATAGGTCTATTTGGCATACGAGTTTCGGAAGATGAAGAATTTTTCTCTACCCGAGAATAAAAGATTATCAATATGATTAAAGTTGTTTTTGTAATGCCTCCATATCCATTTGCTCGAACAATCGGTAGCAAGCAAAACAAAAAACTTATCGGTTTGCTACCGCCATTAGGAGTAGGATATCTTTCTGCTTTTCTTGAAAAAAATGGTCCATATAAATGTAGTTTCGTTGACGCTATCGCAGAACAATTAGATGAGGAAGGCACGGTAAAAAGAATTATAGAACTAAATCCACATATTATAGGCATTTCATCGTTTACAACATTTATTCCTAACTCTGCCTATTCACTTGTAAAAAAGTTAAAAGAACACCTTAAGGATGTCCCCATTATTATGGGAGGACCTCATACTACCTCTTTCGGTGAGACTGTTCTCTCCGATTGCCCTGAAATAGATTTCGTTCTGCCAGGAGATGCAGAGTTTACTTTATTTGAATTACTGGAAAAATTAAGATTGGGCAAATCTCCTTACGACACAAAAGGTCTTATCTACAAAACCCCAAATGATGAAATAATTGCCAATCCGCCTGCACCAGTAATCGGAGATTTAGATATATTTCCTTTTCCTGCAAGAAATATATATAACCACACCTTATATGAGCCACTACCGAGCCTTAGTCCTAAAAGACCTGCTATGCCAATGATAACTGCCCGAGGTTGTCCTTGGGCAAGATGCAAGTTTTGCTATCAAGGCGGTAAGTATGCCTCTCCATTCAGAAGAAGAAGTCCCGAAAATGTTGTTAACGAAATAAAAGAACTCATAGCAAATTATAAAGTAAAAAATATAATCTTCTGGGATGATAATTTTTGCATTTTCCCAGAATGGATTGAAAAATTCTGCTCACTTATAAAAGCAGAAAAAATCAACATAGTGTGGTCGGTATTATCAAGAGTAAATACTGTAACAAAAGATATGTTGCAACAAATGGCAGAAGCAGGCTGTTACAGCATACAGTTTGGTATAGAATCAGGAAATCCTGAAATACTTAAACTCATAAGAAAAGGTCATACCCTTGACCAATGTAGAAACGCAGTAAAGTGGGCTAAAGAGGTTGGGATGGAAACCCGAGCCTTTTTCGTACTTGGATTCCCTACTGAAACACCTGAGATGAGCGAGGAAACAATAAGATTTGCCTGCGAACTAAATATAGATTATGTGGTGTTCTTTTCATATTACATCGCTCCAGGCACTCCTCTTGCTGAAATAGCACTCAAAAAAGGACAATGCTACGAATTTGTGGGACAAGTTTTTCCTTCCTACTTACCTAATACCTATCCTGATTTCAAAACATTGGCAAATAAAATTCAATCTGCCTACCGAAGATATTATCTCCGTCCAAGATACTTCGCAAGGACTATCGCAAGAACCATACGCAGACCACATCACGCTATAAACCAGATTAAAGCATTTAATTACTGGCTGGGTTTAGCAATTAAAAAGTGGGTTTAGTAAAAAACTCAAATTAAAAGGAATCGCTATGGATAAAGTTTCTCGGTTTCTTATGCTTGTCATTCTTTTTGTTTCGCAATTCAAAACCATCTATTCTCAAAATCAAGAAGTATTAGACATAGGCAATAGAAGAGAAATATTTATTGATTACTACCTTATAGAAAAACTATCTAATGTCTCACTAAAGATGAACACACCTTATCCGGGTGAGTGTGTACTTAAATTTGATAAGCCATGGGAAGGAAAATATAGCGGTTATGTAACTCTAATTAAAGATGGCGAATTATTTAGGTTATATTACCGAGGATTACCTACTTCAGGCAAGGATGGCTCTAATATCGAAGTAACATGCTACGCTGAGAGTACAGACGGAGTAAACTTTGTAAAGCCTAATTTGGGAATTTACAATATAATGGGAACTAACGATAACAATGTTATCCTTGCAAATGACCCGCCTTTCTCTCATAACTTTGCGCCTTTTATTGATACGAAACCAGGAATTCCATCTAAAGAAAAATACAAAGCAATTGCAGGAACATCAGAATCTGGTTTGTACACTTTTGTATCCGAGGATGGGATACATTGGCATAAATCAAGCAACGGACCAATTCTAAAAGGCTACGAGTTCGATTCCCAAAATGTAGCATTTTGGTCAGAGGTAGAAAATAAATATGTCTTGTACTTCAGAACTTGGAATGGACCGAACAATCAATTTAGGTGGATAAGTAGAACAACCAGCAAAGACTTCATTCATTGGGATAGCCCAATAACAATGGATAAAGGCGATGCACCATGGGAACACATATACACAAATCAGACCATTCCCTATTTCAGAGCACCACATATCTACATTTCTTTGTGCGCCAGATTTGTGCCCGACTGTAATGCACTAAGCGAAGAAGAAATCCACTCTATTAATGTAGAGAATAAATATGCCCACGATTGCTCTGATGTAATTCTAATGACAAGTCGTGGAGGAAATTTATACAACAGAACATTCCTCGAGGCTTTTCTAAAACCAGAAATAGGTCTTGAAAACTGGGTATCAAGAACAAATTATCCCGTAAGGGGCATAGTTCAGATAAATGATTCCGAAATGGCTTTCTATATTCAGAAACACTATGCCTTACCAACCGCCCATATAAAAAGGTATATACTCCGCCTTGATGGATTTTCTTCTTTATCCGCTGGTTCTGAAGAAGGGCACGTTTACACAAAACCTATTAAATTCTCAGGGAAGAACCTATACTTAAACTTTGCAACCTCTGCAGTAGGCTATATCCAAATAGAAATTCAAGACATAAATGGAAATTCTATTCCTCCATTTTCCCTGGATAATTTTATAACGCTAAAAGGAAATAGAATTGAGAAAATAGCAGAGTGGAAAGGTGTAAGTGACTTAGGCTCTTTAGAAGGAAAACCCATAAAAATCCACTTTAAGATGAAAGACGCAGAAATCTACTCTATAAAATTCAACCGATAAAAATACCTTCGTATACTACTTAGTTCTCACTCACAACTGAAAGCATTTATGATTCTGTATACAATTACAAAC
The DNA here is from genome assembly GCA_964655185.1 of uncultured Nitrospirales bacterium. Lineage (GTDB taxonomy): Bacteria > Hydrogenedentota > Hydrogenedentia > Hydrogenedentales > Hydrogenedentaceae > Hydrogenedens. The sequence continues at coordinate 4,560 of CAZZMK010000398.1, forward strand.
ATCTCAATACTTATCTTTATTATCTTTCACATTCGATTTTCCTAATAACTCATTTAATACTTCTTCAAAACAAGATTCTACAAATATTCCTTTATCTTTGAGTTTATAATACTCATCGAGGGCTTTATCATAGTCTTTATGTACAAAAATATAATCTAACATCTGTTTCCATTCTTTAAAGTCGCCCTTTCCAATATCCACAGCAGAATAATACCATTGCTTTGCTTCTTCTAAATTACCTTGAGAGAACGCTATGTTACCGAGCAAAACCTTAGGAAGTGGTTCAGCAGGAAATTCTCGCTCTAAAACCATAACCTTTCGCTTCGCATATTCCATATCTCCCTTTATGGTTGCCATAACAGCGTCAAGACATCCCGCCGATAGAGATAAAATAGGATTTTCTTTTACTGCCTTGGTAAGAAAATAATCAGAGTACTCTTTACTCCATATAATTCTCCTACTCAATTGATAATCTCTTAATGAAACTAATATTTTTCTCAAAGATTCTTTATCTTCTC
>CAZZMK010000399.1:0-11747 GCA_964655185.1 uncultured Nitrospirales bacterium
ACCTTCAAATGATGGGTATCTTAGGGTGTACAATTCAAATCCAATTCATAACCCGTTGATAATTTCTTTGAGGGATTTCTTAAGAAATTATGACAGCGGAGACCTATCACCTAAGGGCAAAAATAGTGGCGAAGATAAGGCTCAATCGGGTTCGTTTGACCATCCCGGTAACCACTGGCATAGATACATATTAGGTTCTGCTATCCAACTTTACAAAGAACTCAATAGGTTTGATATCAAGGGGATGAATGCTGTTGTAAGTGGTGATATTCCCGACGGTTGTTCTCTTAGTTCGTCACACGCCTTATGTATTTCCGTCTTGCTTGCGCTTGAAGCCTCGAATTCGGTGAGCCTTGATACTATTACAAAGATAAAGATGGTGCAAAAAGCGGAGTGGTTCGCAGGGGCAAGGTCAGGTTTGAGCGACCAGGTAGCAGAGTTAATGTGTAAGAAGAGACATATTCTTGGTGTTCAACTGAATCCGTTTACCGCGGAGATACTCGAGCAAGAACAGTTATCAATGCCTGAACATATAACCGTGATAGTGGCAAATTCGAATCAGAAACGCGATATTAGTTCTACTCATTCTGCGGAGTATGTAAAAAATAGGTTTGCATATTCCTTAGCAATAGATTTGTTGAAGAGAACCATGCCTAATTTTGGGTTTACTTCAGAAGAGATAGATTCTTTTAGGACCTTTAGAGACTTTACTCTGGATAGGGTGGGTGGAGCGGAAGTTTTATATGAGATGTTCAAACAACTCCCCAACTCCGTCCCTATAGAAGATGTAAAAACAATAGTAGGCGAGGAAAAGTTTAAGGAGTTGTACGCTACTTATTTTTCGCATTTACCTGAGGATGTAAAGCCGAAGCAAATAAATATAAGGGGTGCGGTTGTATATGGTATTTGTGAGAATTTAAGAGCACGGGCATTCTTTGAGGCTATGAAGAATGGAGATTATGTCCTCGCAGGTTATTTAATGAACTTAGGACACAACGGCGATAGGGTTATAGATTATCTTGGCTATCCGTACAAAAGAAGTGTTACGGATGATATCCTATTCGTTTACCGTGATTTGAGGATAGACCCATTTACGCTACCAGGTGATTATGGAGCAAGTACTCCTATTTTAGATAGGATGGTGGATGTAGCAAATGAGGCAGGTGCTTTAGGAAGTTCGCTTACAGGAGCAGGACTTGGCGGGGCTATTGTATCTCTTTGCCTCGTTGAGGATGCACCTGCGATTATTGATGCATTACGGAATTGGTTAGGAAGTGAAGAATACTTGAAACTATCAAAACGAGAAAAACACCTTTCTCAAGAGGATATAAAAAACTCGGTTTTCGAGAATACAACATCTCAGCCTGCGGGATTAGTCAAGATTCCTGAATTAGTGGTTCGATGCTAAGAAATCTTTTATGCAATTGATAACATAATCGACTTGTTCAGGAGTCAGTTCAGGATAAATAGGTAGCGCTAGTACTTCGTTTGCAGATTTTTCCGCTTCGGGGTAACTTTCAGTTTCACCCACATACTCTCGGAAAGCCTTCTGTTTATGAATAGGTTTGGGATAGAAAATGCCTGTTCCCACACCTCGTTCTTGTAAGTATTGTCGAGCCTTATCGCGATTTTTTATCCTGATGACATACTGATGATATACATTCAACGCACCTACTCTTTCCTTCGGCGTAATTACTTCTTCTATATCCTTCAGTTTTTCAGTATAGTATTTTGCTATTTCTCTTCTTTTTTCATTCCACTGTTCGAGATATTTAAGTTTTACGCTTAATACTGCGGACTGTATGGTATCGAGGTGGCTATTGTAACCGATGATTTCGTGTTCATATTGATGTTTAGAGCCGTGACATCTGAGCAACAAAAGGTTGTTATATACTTCGCTATCATTAGTGGTAATTAGTCCACCTTCGCCGAACCCACCAAGATTTTTCGTCGGATAGAAACTAAATCCGCTTGCAAGTCCCCAATTGCCCGCTTTTATACCGCTTAAACTTGCACCTATAGCCTGGGCACTGTCCTCAATCAATTTTAGATTATATTTTTGGGCTAATCGAACAAAGGATGGCATATCTGCACACTGACCAAATAGATGTACCGGAATTATTGCCCTTGTCCTCTCCGTAATTTTTTGTTCAACCTGCTCAGGCGATAATGTATAGGTATCAGGTTCTATGTCAGCAAAAACAGGTTTGCCACCAGCCAGCACTATGCTACTTGCTGTTGCAATGAACGAAAAAGGTGTAGTTATAACCTCATCACCCTGTTTCAGTCCGATTGCTTTTAGTGCGAGAACAAGTGCATCTGTTCCTGAACCGACACCTACAGCATATTTACAACCTATATAACTGCAAATCTCATTTTCAAATTTGAGAACCCACTCGCCTCCTCTGAACTGCTGTGAGTCCAGTACTTCTTGAAGTACTTTTAGTATCTCATCCTTGATTTGGACATATTGTAATTTCAGATTGACAAATGGAACTTGCATATAGTACTCCATATCTTTTGAAAAATTGAGTAGTAATCTTGATGTGAAAAATACTCTGGCAATAGTATACAATCTTTCAAGGTTTTGTAAGAATTTTGGACTTGTGGAAAGGGAAAAATATGATGTCAGTAAGGAGTTTAATCTTGATTGCACCATTTGTATTTTTAGGTTGTGCAACTAGTTTTGTCCCTGGTGCTCCTGAAGGTGGAATTGACGTAATAGCACACCGTGGGGCAAGTGCGTACGCACCAGAAAATACCATGTCTGCTTTCAAAAAAGCAATGGAACTCGGAGCACATTGGTTTGAACTGGATGTTCACCTCTCGAAGGATGATAAACTCGTAGTCATACACGATGATGACTTAAAGAGAGTGACTGGTATCGAGGGAAAGGTTACGGAGAAGACTTGGGCGGAATTGAAAAATCTCGACGCAGGCAGTTGGTTTGCTCCACAATTTAAAGGTGAGAGATTACCTCTACTGGAAGATACACTGAAATTAGCGAAAAATAAAATAGGCGTATACATTGAATTAAAGAGTAGTGATTTCGATGACCCTCTCTATCCACAAATAGTTATTGCTATTCACGGTAAGAATGAGATGACTCCTGAACTCAAGTCTAAATTGGACTCTATTATTTATGGAAGTAACTCAAGAAACATTACCCTCGCCAGAAAGACTGTGGAACTTGTAAAGAAAATGCGAATGGAAAAACAAGTCGTAATTCAGTCATTTTCTCCGGTGATTACTTATGTCTTGATGAATGAGGCTCCCGAATTGAGAGTAGAATTTCTCGGCGAGGTATCTAAAGAACATCCTGAGTGGTGGGATTACTATGTGCTATTGGGTAAATTGCTGAAAGTGGATGGGATGAATGTGCGAAAAGACGACCTTACAAAAGAGAAGATAGATATGTTCCACTCGTGGGGAGCAAGTGTGGCGGTGTGGACTGTGGATGATGAAGAAGATATGAAAAAATTTGCCCAATGGGGCGTAGACGGGATAATAACAAATAAGCCTGATGTCGCTATCAGGGTCCTTAAATCGTTAGGCAAGTTGAAGTAATATCAGTGTATCCTTGCAAGGTCTATCCACGAATCTTAACTACAATTATCGCTATTATTATTGGGATTAGTACCGCTATAGTCCATTTGTTCTGATATAGGAATTGTAGTAGTTCACCTATTATATTTCCAATATCAATGTTGCTCATACCAACACCTCCTATCTTAATCCAAATACCACAGCAATAATAGCAGTAATGATTCCCAATACTAACCCTGGTATGCACATTAGCCTATTTGCTTTTGTATTATCATCGAAGAATAGTCCATAGCCATTCCAAACTATAGTTCCCCCGGCAAGAATCAGAACTGAATATGCAAACAACTTTGGAAACATTGGAAAAGCAAAATTCTTCACAAGTGGTATGCACAAAAAGAAGGCGAGTATCCCGCTTATCAATCCGCTTACCCACATCGGAGTTGGCTTGGGTGCGCTTGCGGTAAGAATACGAAACTCATTAGGGTCATCGCTCGGTTTGCGTCTCAAATGTTTATAACCCTGCTCCTGTTTCGGCTCCGCCGGCACCTTTATCCTCGGCTTAGGTTCAGCCCTTTCAGCAAAAGGGTCTACTACCTCGTTTGCCCCCGCATCTATCGGGCTCAATATTTTTACCTCATCTTTCGCCACTTCCTTTTCAGTTACTTCTTCTCCGCCACCTGGCACTTTTATGGTTACCTCACCTATTTCCTTTGTTAAGTCTTCAAAACTCAGTGATTCCTTGACTTGAGGTTTTTGTGGAGGAGGAGAATACGGGGGTTGTATAGGACTCCTTGGTGCTACAGTTTTCTTTTGATAGTTTTGCATACATATCTCACAAGCCCACCTGCCATTTTCAAGCCTTATTAAATGCGATATACAAACCGCGCTTTTGCAGTTTGGACAATACCTCCCGCAATTTTTGCAGATGACCTTGCCACATTTCTTACACCTGGCAACCCCTGGATTTTTCTGACAAACCTCACAATTCATACCATCCACCTCATTAATACTAATAGTTTTCTTTTATTTCTAATATACTTATAGCCAGTGAATACTTAAAAATAGTATATCACTATATAAAACGGAATACTTGCTCTTCTACAGGCATATAAATAAGTAGGAACGAATAATTATCCATCTCTATATTTGAAATAGGGGTACAGAAGGAGGAAAATCGGAAATTTTTAGAGTACCTTTTAATCTTGGATACTCCTAATTTCTTTCTTAGTGAGGCGAAACATATGAGTTCAGTTATGTTTATTTTAAGCCTATTTTAAGTAGAGCAGAGAGAGTTTAACTCGCGAGATAACATCGTAAAAATAGAAATATCATCAGGGTTAACAAGCAGTTTGGGGGGAGTCGAGGTATATTCTTCTAAGTTGTCCGCAGGCTGCTTCGATATCCTGGCCATGTTCTCTGCGCATTGTAGCGTTTATTCCGCCTTGAGCGAGATAATTCTGAAACATTTCGCATACCTCTTTTGCAGGGGGGTTGAAATTTATCCCCGGCACAGGATTCCAAGGGATTAGGTTAACATTGCACTTGAATTGCTTGGCATATTGTAATAGAGTCTCGGCATCGTCTAAAGAGTCATTGACGCCGGCTAATAGGACATATTCGAAGGTAAACATTCGGTTTGTTTTCTCTTGGTAGTATTTCAATGCGGAAGCGAGTTGGTCAAGAGGATATTTCCGATTTAGTGGTACTAACCTTGAGCGTAGATTATCATCTGCGGAGTGAAGTGATACGCTTAGTCTTACTTGCCATCCTTCATCTGCAAACTTCATTATGCCTTTCACATCACCTGCGGTGGATACAGTTATTCTCCTTGCGCCAATATTTATTCCGAGCGGATGCATTAATAGTTTTATGCTTCTGATGACTTCATCGTAATTCCAGAAGGGTTCGCCCATCCCCATGTAAACGATATTGGGATTTTTTTTGCCGAGGTCGATAAGTGTAAGTAGATGCAAGACCTGCTCTACAATTTCACCTGCATTTAAGTTTCGCTTGAACCCTACTTTGCCAGTGGCACAGAAGGCACATCCTAATGGACAGCCTACTTGCGTTGATACACAGAAGGTTACCCTGTTTCTGTGGCTGATTACCACCGCTTCAACTGCCTGACCATCTCTATATTTGATTAGTATTTTCTTAGTATCTGAGAGAAAACTTTCGCGTATTTGAACTATTTCTGATTGGACGGGGATACATTTTTCAGCGAGTTGCTTCCGCAATTCTTTAGAGAGGTCTGTCATATTTTCAATTTCGAACATCCTTTTTTCGTGTAGCCATCTAAATATTTGCCTACCTCTGTATGGCTCGAGATTCAAACTCTCCGCAATTTCTTCCGGAAAGAGGCGAGTAAGAATAATTCCCTCCATAATTTTTCTATCCTATTTTTGTTCTTTCTTGGTTCGAGTTTGTTTTTTCGAGAGGAGTGTATTTTTCTCTCTCGAGTTGGTAAATCAATTTTTTAAGTTGTGTTGTATATGGTTTTACAGGTTCGTTGAAAGAGCATTTATTGAGTTTTATTGTCATGAAGGCGTTCTCTTGTGGGAACTCACAATGTATTATAGAAGGAAATTTTACTCCATCTTCAGAGACTCTGTAGTTATCGCGTTTGGTCTTTGCTATCAGTGCACCAGAGGGTGAATACCTCTCGGTTTCTAAAATTACCCACGGCTTACCCTGAACAATGATTTTCCTCTGTAAGAACTTGTGTGTAGTGTCAGAATATATTTTGATTTCCACAGTCTGATTTTGCTCAGCGGTAGCGATGGGACTAATTTCAATTTGTTGAGGCTTGATTTTTTCCCAGTTGCCTGAGAAAAGCATTTCCCTGAAAATATCGAGTGGTGTTACTTCTGTGTCGGAATGTTCGAAGAATTCTCCGCCTTTTGAATAATAGTAATTTTTTTCGGTTGGGAGTTCAATTAAAAACTCATCTTTGTAGCAAGTAAGTTTCAAGACGACTGCGGTGTATTTTCTCCCGACCGCACGAAGGTAGTCAGGGTAGTAAAATTCTATATCGCTTTGGTGTAATTGGTATATGGTGTCAATCTGCGGTGTTTTCAATGTAAATGTGCCTCTGCCTTTTAGCGTTCTAATCTTTGTATCATTATCTTTCAGGTCGTTTATGATTTCATTGAGGGTTGTTGTTTCTCCGTTAGCCAATCGCAATTCTAAAGGTTTTCCCCATCTTGCACAAGAGGAGCCTATTACAAGAATTACAACAAGACTCAAACTTAATTTTACATGGGACAAAAACAAGATTTTCATTTGTTTCAATACCTGATGGTGGGAGTAGCAAATTGTTATTTATGGATTTGCTTTGATTGTTAAATACTGGTATAATATTACCTCTTTTAGAAACATTATACTATTTTTACAGTTCCCTTTTCGAACAGAGAAAAATAACTATTTTAGATAGATAAAGGGACATACTATGGCATTTGTATGTGAGTACAGTGGCAAAAAAGTAATATACGGTAACCAGATAGTCCGTCGGGGTAAGGCAAAAAGAAAAGGCGGAATCGGACAACATATAACAGGTATTACGAAGCGTAGGTGGAAGCCTAACCTCCAGAAGATTCGTGTAGTTGATGAAAATGGTAGAGTAAGGAAGATTCGTGTATGCGCAAGGTATATCCGTGCAGGCAAATTTACCAAAGCTCCCCGTGGCTATCAAAAGATGCGCCTTCAAATGTTGAAGGAAAAAGAAGCCGCTAAGTAGACTTTGGAGGTAAATCTAATTCCACTTTCATTTCCTCATTCCCCTATTGTGTATTTTTCATCAAGGTCTAAAAGCGTGGGTTGTTTTTGTTTATCATCAATTAAATATAAATTCCATTCACCCGTTTTAACGGATTCCAATCTTTTTTTAGCAATTTCTACATATCCCTATTTACATAATTGAGGGTATTCTCAGATAATTTAAGTTGTGTAAAAAACAGTATATTCGCCTCCTTTTATATCAATTCTGTTCGAATAATTTATCAAGTTATTTACTACCTTAAATATATTTAATTGTTGCTTTTGAATTCAAACCTTTAAATGATTTTTTGATAGAGATATTTTCGTTTCTTGTTAAGAAATTTTTTGGTTTGTTAGGTATTGGTGTGAGGGTCAAAGTCAAATTAAAGATACGAATATGGATGTATTAATAGTTATTTAAATTCATTACTTGGAAAACAGATACTAAATTGTCGGAATAGACCTTTTTTAGTTTGGAGGTTTTAGATAAGAGGGATATTTCGGGGTCAGAGTTGTGTACAAGAATATACCTTATCCCCTCTCTTCTAAGATAGGTTACGAAATCGGGGAATTTTCCCTCTTTCAGGGACATCCAAATATTATTAAACTTATTAAGATGTATGGAGATATCTACATAAGGGTTTAGATATAGCATTAATGTATATGTTAATTTTCTTCCGGCAGGTAGAACTACTCTTACACCAAGTAATTCGTTGCATAGAATCTTGTCCTGTGGTTGAGTGTTCTTAAGTAGCCAATGATAAACTTCGTCATACTTTTGCGTTTCATCCACCAGTCTATTTTCTGGTCTGCCTCGGTTGAGTTCGCTTAGTGGGGGTAGATAGCGGGGCGTGTAACTGTATGCATTTATCAAAATGCATACAGTTAAGGCAGATACTGTAGCGAGCAAATTTATGAGGTCGTATATGATATTACTTGCATTTTTGGTACTTATCTTGTTTGCAATCCTTTTCCCTATTATGGATAGTCCATACCCGAAGAAACATCCAATTAACAAATGAATGGATATAAAAGTGTGATGTACAGGATATGGTGCGGGAATAATATAGCCATATTTATTCAGTATTTGGCAGAAAATTTGATATGCAAGAACGAAAAGTATTACTGAAGCCCAAAATCGCAGAATATTTAGATTGCTATAGTTTAGATTGAATAACAAAACAATTAAGCATATCGAGCCAATGACGGTGAAGGAATTAGCACTTTTTAATAGTGTCGATAGAATGTTTTGGGGCTCAAGTGCAGTTGTCACATACAAAGAAGGATAAGGATTTTTGATTATGAACTGATACTTTATCAGGATAGGTAACCAATATATACTGCTAACAAGTAGAGCAATTCCGCCGACAGCGATAATGTATCGGGTCTGATTGAAAATTTTGTTGAAAGCAAGCGCTTTTATTTCCTTCTTGTTCTCCCAAATGGCGATGAAAATCAGAATGAGTACCCCTTCAACAAAAGCGGAAGTGTGAGACAAGAAAGCGAGTCCTAAGAATACTCCAGAAAGAATTAATGAAGTATTCTTACGATTCTCCTTATAGACTATCAGGGCGGTTAAGAACAAGAAAAAGAATGCTTTGCCAAGGTGTGTAGCATATAGCCACGGGAGGTAACAACCATAAATCCATTCTATTACTAAGGGATGTCTTGCAAATATACAATAGCAAAGTATTGCTAAACTCGCCATTGCGCCCCCGAGTTTATATGCGAAAAGAACCAACGACACTGGGAGAAGGAGTGTTACAAATGGACCTATCTTTACATATATTTCTGGAAGCGGTAAATGTGAAATTTTACCTATAATTGCAATAATAATCCCTACAAGCGGATTATACCAGTTAACCTCACCTTCCATTATCGGGTCTTGGAAGAAATGCCCATCAAGCATTGACTGAGCAATACCTATATCGCGTAGGGCATCCCAACTAAAGGGCCAAGAGAAAGGCTTTGCACTTAATACCGACACTTCAAGAGCAATTAATAAAACTATAATTTCTAAAATAATAGTTATCCACTTAAATGTTCTTGTCATTCACTATTCCAAAAAAACAGTTACTGAGCATCGGGACGAAAGTAGTAGAAATCACTTTTCTCTAAATATTACATACCAGGCGAGGTACCGCATGGGGTCAGCCTTATCGCCATATTCCTGTATAGATTCTATTGCCTGCTCAATGTGCATTTTTGCGAGTTCTCTCGACTTTTCGATACCAAACAAAGACGGATAAGTAGATTTTTTTAGTTTTGCATCCGTGCCTGTGGGCTTCCCCATTTTTTTCTCATCGCCTACGACATTCAAGATGTCATCTACTATCTGAAAGGCAATCCCAAGATTCTCACCGTATCGAGTAATCGCATTCAAGTCGTGTTCTTTAGCATTAGATATAAGTGCACCAACCCTAAGAGAAGTCGTGATTAGCGCACCTGTCTTTAATTTATGAATTTGCTTTAATTTTTCGTATGGTATTTGCTTTCCTTCTGCTTCGAGGTCCATAAACTGTCCACCAACCATTCCTCTGATGCCTGCAGACTTAGCGACCTCTACAACTACTTCAGGATTTCCCGTGCGTCCGAGCAATTCAAAGGCGAGTGTGAGTAGTCCATCGCCTGCGAGTAGTGCGATGGCTCCTCCATAGACTTTATGAAGTGTAGGTTTGCCCCTTCGATAGTCATCATTATCGAGTTCAGGTAAATCATCGTGGATAAGTGAGTAAGTATGAATCATCTCAATTGCCGATGCAGTCATTTTTGCCTTCTCTATATCACCGCCAAAAAGTTCAGCAGAAGCGAGAACTAATACAGGTCTGAGCCTTTTTCCTCCTGCGAACAGGCTATATTTTATTGCTTCTATGAGTAGTTGTATAGATTCATCAGCATCTGCAAGGTACTCATTCATTGCCTGCTCGACGAGTTTACTTCTTTCTCTTAGGTATGATTCCGCATTTTCTATGATATATTGTTTATCAGGTATTTTTTCCATTAGAAAGGCAAATCCCCTTCAATTTCTTGGTTATTATTTTCTGTATCAGCAATTTTTCTACGAGATGCCGAAGTGTTAGCATCTGAAGAATTCTGTTTTAGCGAAGTAGTCTCGCCCGATTTTGAATTAACAGTGCTTTCTTGTTCGCCTTCATCAAACACATCAAAGGGAGCAGGTTCTATTTCTCCTTGGTCATTCTGAATAAGAATTTGTATTCTTCTCTCAGCCTCTGTAAGTGCTTTTTCGCATGTTCTGGCGAGTTTAATTCCCTCTTCAAACAATTTCAAGGACTCTTCTAAACTCATCTCACCCTTCTCTAATTTATCGACAATCTCTTCTAATCTTTTTAGGTTCTTTTCGAAATCGCTAAGTTTTACTTTGTGTTCACCTTTCTCTTTCATATCTCATTACCTCCAGTATCTTGATTATTTTCAGGTTTCTTTACTTCGTTGACAGTGGCTGTTGCTTCACCTTTGAAAAATCTAATGTTCAAAGAATCGCCCAACTTCAATTGCGATGCTTCCCTGACCAAGATATGTGCAGGCTCAAGCCAGACAAGTGAGTAACCACGACCCAGAACTCGGAGTGGGCTCAGTGTATCTAATTTATTAATGAGAGGTATAAATTGTAATTTCTTATGTTTTATAAAAGCATTCCCACTTTGCATGAGTTGCTTCTGAGAGGAAACAAGTCTCTCTTTAAGCGTTCCGACACGATTCAGAGGCGCGAAGAGATGTAGAGAATACAGTACTTTGTTGATAGCCTTCGAGTAGGCGTCATGTTTTCTTTCCCACCATCTGACTAAATCATCTTTTAATTCTCCCGTAAGTTGTTTTTTTTCGTTTATGAATTGCAACAATCTGTCAAATCCACGATGTTTTTTTAGCACTTCTAATCTATGTTGGTACTGGGTCAATTTCAGTTCGATACTCTGGCGTAATCTTTTTCTGAGGTCATCAATAGTCTGGAGTAGTTCCCTTTGCTCTCTGACTACTATTTCTGCTGCTGCGGAGGGTGTTGGTGCACGCACATCTGCGGCGAAATCTGTAAGTGTATAGTCAATCTCGTGACCTACCGCAGAGATTATTGGAGTATTGGCTTCGTATACAGCCCGCACCACAATCTCTTCGTTAAACGCCCAAAGGTCTTCAAGCGAACCACCACCCCGCCCAACGATGATTACATCCACGCCATAGTTGTCGAGGAATTTAATACCTGCAACAATCTCCTTTGCAGCGCCATCACCCTGCACCTTCGCAGGATACACGATGATGTGCAAGTTTGCGAACCTCCGTGATAGCACCTTCAATATATCGCGAATGGCAGCGCCTGTTGGTGATGTAACTATACCTATCTTTCTGGGAAGAAATGGCAACGGCTTTTTGTGTGCCTCGTCAAATAACCCTTCTTCTGCTAATTTCTTCTTCAATTGTTCATAAGCAAT
>CAZZMK010000400.1:0-4234 GCA_964655185.1 uncultured Nitrospirales bacterium
AGAGGTCTATACACCATATCAAGCACAGCATGGTTAGAGTTTAGACAATCATAAGGAAAATTTAGAACTTCTTCGGAATATCCTTCCATTCCGAGTGGTGTCCCTTGAATTATTATCTCGTGAGATTCTACTAATGCTTTATAATCCCTTGAGAGAAATCCATAGTTTACATTGGTGTACGGAAAATTTAGGCGTAAATCTGAGATGAGTTTTTGTAATCTTTCGGGTGTCCTTCCTAAAATGGTGATTTTCTGAGGCGATACCTTATCTGCGAAAGCAAATGCAACTGCTCTTACTGCTCCGCCTGCCCCAAGGAATAATATGTTTTTGCCTTCGAGTTTTACTCCCGCTCTCTCAAATGCGCGGATAGTCCCTTCCCCATCCGTATTTGTGCCAATTAACTTCCCATTCTCATTTATTACTGTGTTGGCACTCTTGATTTTTTGTGTTACCGAGTCTAACTCGTCAAGATACTTAATTATATTTTCTTTATGAGGAATGGTAACGCTAAGTCCACGAAAGCCACCTAAGGCTCGCATCCCTTTTAGACAGGCTTCTAAGTCTTCTACTTCGAAAGCAAGATAAACATAATTTAATCCTAAAACTCTAAAAGCGGTATTGTGAATTAATGGAGACAAAGAATGTCTAACTGGATTACCTATTACCGCACACAATTGCGTATTAACATCTATATCCATATAACATCAAAATATATATTGTTCTAACTAAATATTATTATCCTGGAGGCCACCCTAAATCTCTTCCGCCAATTATGTGAAGGTGTACGTGGAATATCAATTGCCCTCCTTGTCTATTGCAACTGAGCACATACCTAAACCCTGGTTCTGCGATGCCTTCTTGCTGTGCTATCTTGTTTGCAACCAGAAGCATCTTGCCTAATAAAAGTGTGTCCTCTTCAGTTGCGTCCGTAATTTTAGCAATATGTTTGCGAGGTATCAACAATATATGCACCGGTGCTACGGGATTAATGTCTCTAAACGCGTAAAACTCGTCGTCAGCATACACCTCTGCTGATGGTATTTCCTTTCGTGCAATTTTGCAAAACAAGCAATCCTCGCTCATTTAACTATTCTCCTAAATTTTGGTTTAATTAATCACAGTATAGTAATTTTGCTAAAAATTGAGGTTCTCATTCAACTATCATATACTCTCTATTAAATTTATCATAGTTCCCCTGCTTCATTAGTATGATAGCACTTCCAAGAATCCCTGCAGTTTCACTCTTCAAGGTTCTTGGTCCTAGGTGAACCATAATTGCCCCTGCTTCTATGGAAACATTAATTTCCCTTTCTGTTAGATCACCTTCAGGTCCTATTATTAATCCACAGTGAGTAGGAACTTGCATCAATGTAAGAGGTTTAGAATTTCTCGAAGCAGTGGCAACAAATAAAGTACCTTGAATATCTTCAAGTGCGGATTCAAGATTCTTGTAAAATTTTATTGTAGGGAATAAACTCCTTCCCGTAACCTTGCATGATTGAATAATCCATTTCTCTATCTTACTATTAAACTTGATAGGTCTTATTGAACGGTCTGCCTGAAAAAATCTAAACTCATCTATTCCCATTTCAGTTCCCATAGAAACAAGAATTTCAATTGGGTCGTCTTTATTAAGCCAAGGGAAGATAAGCGTAAATTTATTTTGATTATTATTTTCATCGATTGTTTTGAGTAGTTTTGCTCTTAATGTTTTGGGAGTACATTCAATTACTTCACAAATCCATTTTTTGCCCTTCCCGTTAATAACTCCAATTTTCTCACCAATTTTGATTCTTACTACCTTTACAGCGTGATGAGCTTCTTCTCCGCCGATTTCAACTTCATCTTTATCTAATTCGTCTGCAGGATAGTAAAAGTAAAACAAGTGAGCCATATCCAATAAATTCCTTTCCGACGGTCTTCCTCAATAGAAGTACAACAATTTTAGTTATTTCATAAGTGTATGTTAAAATTCCGAAAATTGCAAATTTGAGGAGGTTTAATAATGGACTCGAATAAAGTCGATTTGAAAAGTATGTATAAGACGAAGACGGAGGGCGCTTTCCCTGAAAGCATTGAAATTTTGGGGAAAAAGTTAATTAAAGTTGAAGACCTAAGATATGGCACTAATCCACATCAACCGTCTGCATTTTATCGTCCTGCAGATGGTAGCAAACTATTCTTAGGAGCGTACAAGATATTGAAAACAGGGAAAAGTGGGCTATCCCAAACTAACCTTGAAGACTTACATCATGCTTATGGAATCTTAAAATATATGTCTCAACCGGCATGTGCAGTTATGAAACATTGTAATCCATCAGGTGTGGCGGTGAAGAGAGGGGACCAGAAATTAGTAGAAGTTTATCGTAGGGCGCGAGATGCTGATGCTCAAGCAGCGTTTGGTGGTGTGGTGGCTTTCAATGTTGAAGTAGATGCAGAAACTGCTGATGAAATTATGCAAACTGTTGTGGAAGGTGTCTGTGCCCCTTCTTTTTCTAATGAGGCTTTAGAAATATTGAATAGTTATGAAAGATATAAGCGGAATAAAGAATTGCGTGTAATACAAGTCCCGCCTACTGACGTACTTCCTAAATTTGTAGGGGACGAGGTTAATTCCTTTGAAATAAAGGTATTTGATGATGGTAGTGTGGTATTGGCACAGCCTTATCTCACAAAAATAAAAAGTGTAAATGATTTCATTCGGGCTTATGCGGAACATCCTAAAAAAGGTAAGATTGAATGTGTTAATATGCCCTCCGAAAGGGAATTAGAAGACCTGCTATTTGCGTGGTATGTGAATATACATGTTCGTTCAAATGGGGTCGTAATAGCAAAAAATGGTCAAACTCTTGCGGTTGGCACGGGACAACAAGACCGTGTTGGGGCTGTGGAACAGGCAATAGATAAGGCTAAGAAGAAATATAAAGGTAATGAAACTTTAGATGGTGCAGTACTTGCCTCTGATGGATTCTTCCCGTTTCCAGATGCGGTAGAGGCAGGTCTTACTGTAGGTATTAAAGCATTTGTTCAACCTGGAGGCAGTGTGAATGATTACGATGTAATTGAGGTAGTGAATAAAGCAGGTGCTTCAATGGTCTTTACTGGGGAGAGATGTTTTTCACACCATTAATCAACTTATATTTGTTATTTACATATCCTCGAAAAGTCTTAAGTATCTGAAGTAATCAACATTTATATGTCCCCATGCGTCCATACTATCGTCGATTATCTCTATTTCTGCATCCTTGTCTTTGAACTCCTCGACAAACCATATCTGATTTTGCATATCTTCCCTATTGAATTGATTTTTGGCTGTCCGAACTACTTTTCCCTCCACGTAAAGCCTGACCTCTAATCCCACTCCTTTCCCTCCACCTAATAGAAATGCTATGGCAGGTCCCCTAATTTTGAAAGGAACCGACCGTAATGAACCAAATGCAACATCCTTTCTTACTGTACCCGGAATTTCACCCGGCTTACCTTGGTATAATTCGTAAGTTCCAATCCAGTAGTTACCTTGGTGTTTAGAAGATTTCCCCACTTCTCGTGAAGCAGGGTTATCTCCGTAAGTAGGCTGTTTTTCGAACGCACTTCCATCGGGTTTCCAGTTTGTAAGGTCTCCAAATTCGAAATCGCTGTTGGGAAACAACAGCATATTCATCGGCTTGTAGTAACCCCTGAAATCATCTACATTGATACAGCCCCAAGTACTCTTTTCTTTATCGACTACAGATATAACTGCAGATTTACCCGCGAATTCCTTAACATCCCAGAATTCTCTTCTCATCAATAGATTATTCATCCCTACCGATTCTCTGACAACTTCCCCATCTACGATTAACCTCACTGCTGTGGTGCTCTTGGAACCACCGCTTATCAAAAAGCCTATGTAAGGAGTATCTATGATGAAACTCTTTGAAACTAATTCACCTGTTGGCTCATTTTTTTGGGAATCGCCAGGTTTTTGTTCAGGTAAGCCTTGATAATTTTCGAATGTTCCTACCCACCAGTTCCCTTTAGGCATAGATTTCTTTTTTTCTCTTGCAAATGAATTGTCTCCTAATGTTGGCTGGTTCAAAAAAGCATTCCCGTACGCCCGCCAGTTAGTTAAGTTTCCAAATTCAAAGTCGCTGTTTGGGAATAGTAATTTGTCCCTATTCTTAAATTCAGGTGTTGGTTTAGGAAAATTTGGTGGTAGGTCTTGGCTGTTAGAATTAACAGACAATATTGTTAA